>CAJMRV010000155.1 GCA_905215795.1 uncultured bacterium
AGGTGGGGGACAGGTCCCGGGGGATTGCGTACCCATCATTCATGTTCAACATAAGTGATGAGGATGGGCCGGTCGCTCTTTTGTCGAAACCAACCCCTCAGAAGGCTCGATCCGACGGCTCCATCAACCCGGGACCTGGTGATCATACAGCATCGTTGCGGATGCTGCCAACAGGACGTTGGTTGCTCGTGATGCCCCGCCGGACGATCTCCCGGAGCGGACGAGGATGACGTCGAGACGTCCGTCCGGGGAATCGTTCCGAATGCGGACAAATACGCTGTGTTTAAATCGCACTTTCTTTTCGAAGTCGGACACCGCGGGCACGTCCTGCCGGATTGATCGGAACGGTTTTCACCGCTCCTCCCACACTTCGAAGTCTAGCACCACCCTGCGACAATCCGTGTCGCACGAAAACCGGACGGGCTTCGGGCAAACCCTCGTTTGAGGGGACGCCTCCGCCGTCTCCGTCCTGGCCCTTCAGCGGCGTCTTCTTCATCCTCGATATAAAAGGGTCTTTCAATATCTTGATAAACAACGGGAAATGTTGTCGGGAGGCTTTTCCCGGACCCGACGCCTTCTTGTTTCGGATTCCCGGAGTGCCCCTTGTCCGGTCTCGACGGACCGTCGCCCGAGGGTGTCTGAAAAGACGGCTTCGTGAGAAGGCCATGGCGGCGTTTTGAGGAGGCGTCCCTGACTTGGTTCCATCCGAGGGCGTCGACGGCGCCATGGCCCTCTGAGGGGGCTTCTCGAGCGTGTGCGTCGGGAAGGGGCTTCCGCCGGTTGTGCAGGACGTCGTTCCGGGAAGAAGGGGTTGAGTAGAGGCCGGGGAGAGGCCGGGGAGAGGTGTGGAGGGAGGGGACGAGGGAGATGAGGGAGGAGAGGGAGACGAAGGAGGTGATGGGGTGGTCGTATGGACCCGCACCGAGGCCATGCATGAAGCTGCCGGAAGGCGGAGGGCGGAGGCCACTCGGGCGGGCTTCATGAAGGTGTTCCCGGAGCCTGAATGCATCAAGGCCCCCGGATGCTCTTCCGGAGGCCTTGTGTTCGGTATGGCGTTATGTTCCCGTCCGATCAGCTCGGAACCGCGTCGATCGCCGCGAAGGCGGCGCTGATGCGCTTGGCGCCGTACTGGCCGGCCCACACGCCGCAGAGGATCATGATCAGGCCCATCACGCCGATGAAGGTCACTTCGTTGTCGAGGACGAAGACGCCCGTCGTCATGGCGATCAGCGGGACGAGGTAGAGCCAGCCCTCGACGGCCTGGTTGCCGAGTTCATGGGTGACGCGCATCCAGAGGACGCTGGCGATCACCATCACGCCGATGGCGAGGAAGAGGAAGTTGCCGACCACGACGGGCTCCTCGAGCATCGAGAGCGTGAGCGAGTTCTCGTAGAAGGCGAACGGGAGGATCATCAGGAGGCCGTAGCCCATGGCCTTCCTCATGATGAAGGAGGGCGGATAGCCGGCGAAGCTCTTGAGGAACATCGAATGGAGCGCCCAGCCCAGTCCGGCGCCGAGGGCGAGGAAGATGCCCATGATCGAGAGGCCGTTGATCAGGCCCGTGTCGATGAGGATGAGGCACACGCCCGTCAGGGCGATGATGATCCCGAGCCACATGGTCCAGTGGACCTTGGCGTTCTTGAGGCCGAGGACCGCGATGACGGCCACCATCAGCGGCGAGCAGGCCATCACGGAGGCGATGTCGGAGACCTGGCCGTGGTAGATGGCCAACGTTTCGAGCCCCTGGTAGAGCGGGACGTAGGTGAGCCCCAGGAGGGCGAACATGAGTTCGTGTTTGGGGCTGTCGGCGAAGATCCATTTCGGGGCGATCAGGGCGAGGACCGCCCAGGCGATCGCGATCTTGACCGCGAGAACCCCCATGGGGCCCGCTCCCTGCAGGAAGAGGACCTTCGAAGAGACGTAGTTGAGGCCCCACATCATGGTGACGAGCAGGGCGAGTAACTGATAAAAGCTGGTGTGCCGGACTTGCATATAAGGTTTGAGCGAATTTCGACTGTCTTAGTCTAGCTTATCCCGAGGTGTTTCCTCCACCCGGCACGGGGGAAATAGCGTGTATTGTTTGATATTTGAGGGGTTTTGCTCTATTTTTCTCCATTAGTACCCCATCGGAACACGCTCCGACCCCGGAAAAGCGCCCCGAACGCGCCTCCGGGAGGGCCGTGATTCCCCATGTTTGGCATTCCCGCACCTCTTTTCCCCTGAAGGATCCCGACAAATGACTCCGACGAAGCGCGTCGAGGGCGTGAAGAGCGCCCGCACGCCCGCCGCCCGGCACCGCAACGCCCCGGCGGCGCCCCTTGTTGCCCACGACCTCGCCTCGCGGGCCTCGGCCATGCTCCTCGTGGAGGACCGCCTCCACCGCGAGGGCGCCTGGCGCGAATGGTTCCACGCCATGGCCGGACGGTTCGACCGCTTGAAAAGCGGTGACGTGGAGGTCCGCCTCCCGAAGATGGGTCCCTTTCGGGAACTCGCCAAGGCCTTCACCAAGGAGGAGGCCGTGTCGGCCCTCGCGCTCGAGCCCGACTTCTTCGAGGATGAGGCGCTCAGGCTCTCGGTCTTCCGTCTTCGCTGCCTCCTGATGGAGCGCTTCAAGGGGCTCCCCGGCGGGGACGAGGCCGTGCTCGGCTTCTTCACCACGCAGAGCGCGCTCGTTCACACCTGGATGGAGTCCGACCAGCTGGGCGGGATCGCCCGCCATGTGGGGATCGACCGGGAAGTGCTCTTTGACTGGGTCCTCTCCGAGCTCGATCATGAACATTGCTGGCGCAACCGCGTGGGCGTCGTCTTCTGCCTCTCGGTCTTCGTCGACGACGAATTCGCACGCCGCGCGTTGGAGGCGATGCTCTCGGAGTCGGTGAGGACGAAGGCGGTCGATCACTACTACCTCTCCATGAGCCTTGCCTGGGCGCTCACCTCGTTCGTGCAGCACGACGAGGCGCTCACGCTCTCGGTCCTCGAGGCGAATCCGCTCGACGAAACCACCGCGAAGCGCTTCGTGAGGAAGGTCTGCGAGAGCTTCCGGAGCGACGACGCGCAGAAGGCGCGCCTGAAGGCCTGGCTCGGTGAGAACTGAGGCTGGCGCTTCCTATCGGAACAAACACAAAGCGGCACTCCTTTCGACGGGAGCGCCGCTTTTTCATTTCCTTGGTGCCGAACGCCCGGGTGGGAGCGTCGGGATTTCGATTCGGATTCAGTTTTCTCAGGCTTCCCGGTAGGGATTCGTCTGGTTCCACGAGAAGACCGTGTCGGCGACGTAGGGCGTCGTGAGCGGATCCGGGCCGTAGGCGTTCGGGCCGTGCTCGCCTTCGGCGAAGAGCAGATAGAGGAGGAAGACGATGTTGACGACCGGCACGAGGAGCAGGAGCGCGAACCAGCCGCTCTTTCCGAGGTCGTGGATGCGCTGGATCCAGAGGAAGACCATCATCACGTACGTGCAGCAGACCACGCAGCCGATCGTGAAGCCGGTGATCTTGGCGAACACGTCGTAGAGGTCCGGCGAGAAGATCTCCATGGCCACGGCGAGGAACGCCGCGCCGAGCGCCGCAAGCAGGAACGGGGCGAGGTTGAGGAAGAGCCAGGCGCACACGAGCGAGAGCCGGTTGCGGCGGCCCCTGTGGGTGAGGAAGCCTCGTCGGGCGAGCCAGTGGTAGGACGCGGAGCTAAGGGACATGGATGGCCTCGTTGGTTTTCTTCGTTTCGGTCGGTTCGGGCCGTCGGTCGGGACGGCGGATTTCCATTGTATCGGACAAATGCCGCGCAAAAAGGGCGTTCATGGAAAACCCCCTCGGGAGAATGCTTTAGAGCGGCCGGTGCCCTCGGGGTTCCGGAGAGGTCCTGGGGAGGTCACGGGGAAGTCACGGGAAAAGGGATGAAAAAAAGGGAAGAACCCTCGTGGGTCTTCCCTTCTTCCCCCAATTCCCGAAGTATCTAGGGAAGCTCTTCAAAAACCCCTGTTCCCAAGCCGAATTGAACAAAATTGTTCCGT
>CAJMRV010000156.1 GCA_905215795.1 uncultured bacterium
GGAACAAAAGCGGAATCCTTTGCACAGGCGGACGGACACTACAATCCGACAAATGCCATGCACCCGCAGCATCATCATCTACCGCGTCGCCCGGGAGCTCGGCTGCACGAAGATCGCCCTGGGCCACCACATGGACGACATGGTGAGCACGATGATGCTCAACCTCTTCTACGGCGGGCGCCTCAAGACGATGCCCCCGAAGCTCAGAAGCGACGACGGGCGCAACACGATCATCCGTCCGCTCGCCTACGTGCGCGAGTCGGAGACCGCGCGCTTCTCGCGCCTCAGGGGCCACCCCGTCGCCGACAAGGGCATCTGCGGGGCGGGCGAGAACCTCAAGCGCAAGGAGATGAAGGAGCAGATCGCCCAGTGGGACCGCGACTTCCCCGGACGCGTCTACAACCTCTTCATGAGCATGACCCGCGTCTCCCCGTCGCATCTGCTCGACAAGCGCCTCTACGACTTCAGCAAGCTCGAGCACAAGCTCTACGTCCCAGACGGGAGTGAAAACGCCGGCGAGGACGGCGAGGGCTGAAGGAATAACAGCGGGACGCGCACATGGCCCGCCGCTTTTGGCTAGAATCTAATCACTTTGAGAGCCGAAGCCCCGACGGAACACGCTCCCGTCGGGACGCACGACGTTTCCAGAGCCGATAACAAATTTGAGGACAAAAAATGAGAGCTCGTTCGATGAAAGTGATCGACATGGCCGTGCAGACGGTCGCCACGATCACCACCGAAAAGACCATTCGTGAATGCGCCTTCCAGATGCGTTCGCAGCACGTGGGCAGCCTCGTCGTCATCAACGACGAGAACACCCCCGTGGGCATGATCACCGACCGCGACATCGCCATCGAGGTCGTGGGCCTCGGCAAGGATCCCGAAACGCTCACCGTCGAGGACGTCATGACCACCCCGGTCGTCACGGCCTTCGAGGACGAAAACATGGTGGTCGCCCTCGCCCGCATGCGCGAGTTCGGCATCCGCCGCCTCCCGATCATCGACCACGACGGCAAGCTCGTCGGCGTGATCTCCAACTCCAACCTCATCGAGGAGCTCTCCACGCTGCTCGACAGCCTCGTCAGGAACATCCACAGCTCCAAGACGAGGGAGGTCTCCCTGCGTTCGTGCTGATTGTTCCACGTGGAACATCGCTCCGGCCCGAGCCGGAGACGGCCTGAATGAAAAAATCCCCGCGGTTCCGCCACGGGGATTTTTCATGCCTTCAAAAAAGGCGTCCTTTCACTCACTCACCGTCGCCGCAGAGCATCCTGTAGACGGTGTCGCGCGGCAGGCCGGTCGCCTTGGCGGCCGCCGCCGCAAGCTTGGAGGCGGGAAGGAGCGGCTTGAGCACCTCGAGCCAGGCCCTCGCCTCGTCGGTGAGCCCGTCGCCGCCCGAGGCGTCCTCGTCGACGAGGACGACGTACTCGCCGCGCGGCGTGTGTTCGGCGGCCCATGCCGCGAGCGTGCCCGCGGTGAGCGCCGTGAAAGTCTCGAACTTCTTGGTCACCTCGCGGGCCACGACGACGCGGCGCTCCGGACGGAGCGCGGCGGCGAGGTCCGTGAGGAGGTCCACCACGCGGTGGGGCGCCTCATAAAGGACGAACGGTTCGGGACGGTTGGCCCAGTAGGCGAGCGCCTTCCTGCGGCCCTTGGCCTGCGGGGGCACGAAGCCCACGAAGGAGAAGCCGCGGCCCTCGAGGCCGGCCGCCGAGAGTGCGGTCACCACCGCGGAGGCCCCGGGAACGGGGACCACGCGGAAGCCCGCCTCGCGCACCAGCGCGACGACCTTGGCGCCCGGGTCGGAGACGCAGGGCGTGCCCGCGTCGGTGACGAGCGAGACGCGCTCGCCGCGGCCGAGCGCCTCGATCAGCACCTCGGCGCCCTCGTGTTCGTTGTGTTCGCGCACCGACACGAGCGGGACGGAAACACCGAACTTGTCCAAGAGTTTTCGTGTTTCCCTCGTATCTTCCGCCGCAATGCGGTTAGACTTAGCAAGAGTCCAGAGGGCCCTCAGGGTGATGTCACCCATGTTCCCGATCGGCAGGCCGACGATGTAGAGGGTGCCCTCGGGCAGGGACTGGGCGTCAAGCCCCGCCGTCTGCATAAGAGAATTTGAAATCCACGTATCGTTTTGGAATTCCATCGTGATTGATCCGTCCTATTTCCGCGCGCTCGTCGCCGCGGGCCTCGTCATGGCCGGCGGCGCCGCCGTCGCGTCGTCGAATGCACCAGAGTTGACCGCTGATGCCGTAAGTTCCGCCTCACATGATACAGCGGGATTGCGCGGCGAGGCCGCGCCCGCCCCCGATGAGGCGGCGCCGGGCACGAGCCATCCGGGCGAGGTGACCATCGCCATGATCATGCCGCCCGACGAATCCGACGTGCTCTCGGCGGCCCGCATCGTGGCCAACGGCCTGATCGCCGCCGGACGCACGCACGTCCCGCCGGTCAGGATCCTCACGATCGAGGCCCCCGGCTCGGTGGGCGTGGCCGAACAGGTCGACGCCGCCATCATGAACGGCGCCGACGTCATCGTCGGCCCGATCGAACGCGAACGCGTCGCCTCGCTCTGCGGCACCAAGCCCCTTCCGATCCCCGTGGTCTCGCTCAACAGCTCGGTGTGCCGCGACGTGCCGGCCAACCTCTACATGATGGGGCTCTCCTCGGAGAAGGAGGCCTCGTTCGTCGCGAAGGCCGCCCTCGAATCAATTCCGGAGGAGAAGCGCGAAGGACTGCGCGTCGCCCTCCTGAGCACCCCGGGCGCCTGGGAGGAGAAGATCGTCTCCGCCTACGAGGCCGTGCTCCGCGCCGAGGGCGTCCCCTTCGAGCGCTTCGCCGTCTCGCCCGACAGGATCACCGAGTTCCAGAAGACCTTCGCGCCCGTGCTCTCCGAAGAAGACGCCGAACGCTTCGCCGCGGAGCGCCGCTCGATCCTCGGCGACGCCTCCCTGTCGCAGAAGGCCCGCACCAATGCGCTCAAGGCGCTTGAGAGCGCCAAGCGCGCCCGCACGGCGGTCTCCGAACCGCCCTACGCCCTCGCGCTCCTCGCGATGGACAACCGCTCGGCGAGCCTGATCCGCAACACGCTCCCGCTCAAGATGAGCGTCTGGGGCACCTCGAGCGTGAACCCGGGCGACGCCGACACGAGCTCGATGGCCATGACACTCGGCTACGACCTCAACGGCGTCCACTTCGCCGACTCCCCGCTGGTGGCCAAGTACACCGAAGAGGGCTTCAAGGCGAAGTTCAACACGCCCCAGCCCTACTCCCCGGCGGCCCGCCGCCTCTTCGCCCTCGGCGTGGACGCCTTCGACGTCGCCGACCGCGTGGCGAGGGGCTCCGTCTCCTTCCGCTTCCGCGGCGAGACGGGCGGCGTGTCCCTCGACGCAAAGGCCTCGCCCTACGTCGAGCGCGTCCCCGACCGCTTCATCGTCGAGGACGGCCGCCTGGTCGACGTCGACATGACGCCCGAGGAGAAGGCCGCCCGCGAGGCCGTGCCCTCCGAGGCTTCAGACGCCTCCGAAGCCCAGGCCGACGGGGCCGCCGCGGGCGACGGCTCCGCCCCCGAAGGGAACGCCCCCGCGGTGCTCGAAAACCTCCCGAAGGCCCAGGAGCACCTCGACCAGCAGGCGCCCCTGGATGTGGCTCCGGTGATTTTGACGCCGGCCGCACACGCCAACTAAGATAACCATCCGAATTACAAGACGCTTGAGGAGATCCCGAAGGGGGTCTCCTCATTCGTCCTCAACACACAGAAGTTTCCATGCCATTGATCACGCTCTTGAACGCCCAGGCCGCCTGGGGCGACCTTCCACTCCTCGACGACGCCGACTTCAGCATCGAGCCCGGGGAGCGCGTGGGTCTGATCGGGCGCAACGGCACGGGTAAGAGCACGCTCCTCTCGATCCTCGCCGGCAGGACCGACCTCGACGACGGCGAACGCCAGGCCGTCGACGGCCTGACCGT
>CAJMRV010000157.1 GCA_905215795.1 uncultured bacterium
GCAGGAAGTTCGACGACGTCCGGAGGAATCCTCCCCGGGTCAGGAAGTTAGAGGATCCGAGGTTTTCGTTGTGGCCGGCGTCCGGGGTTTCCGGGACGGGAGCTCCCGGATGGGTGAAAAGGTGGTTTTGCAGGGCACGATTATGTGACCCCGCGCGGGAGGATTAACTTTTCGGCCGGCTTTCTCCGTTTAGAAGCGCCCGTGGACGGATTGAACCGCCTTCGCGACTCCGACTCAGGGCGTTACGGCCGTTTCAGGAATTTGAAAAGACACTGGTGTTTTCACTTACACGCGTGGTTTTTTCCATGAAAAAAACCGGAGTGGATGACACGGGGGGATGAAGGCACGGTGGGGTTCGTTGGGATGCGTCGTCCGGTTCGGGTTGCTTTGTTAGAATTTCAGGATGACCAAAAGAGCGGGCCGCCTGCCGCCCACGTCAACCGCAGGCATTGAGGAGGAGCATCGATGATTGTTTACCAGGCCACCAAGGAGGCGTTCATGAACGACGTCATGGACGGGCGGATCGCCGACATCATCGAGAAGGCCGTCCTGGAGAAGCTCAATCGCCGTACCCCGAGCTCGGAATACGATTCCTGGCAGAACTCGCTCAACTTCATGTTCACGATCCTCTTGGACGGGATGATTCCGCCCACTTCCGGCGTCAGCATCGAGTACAACATCCCCGTGACGCGCCGGCGGATCGACTTCATGATCTCAGGCTATGACGCCGACGGCGTTCCCTCCGTCGTCGTGATCGAACTCAAGCAGTGGAAAGAAGCCCGCCAGGCGCCGGGTCGCGACGACCTCGTCTTGACGCCATTGGGCGGCGGGGAGCGCTGCGTCGTCCATCCCTCCTACCAGGCGGCCTCCTACGCGGAGACGCTCAGGAACTTCCTCTCCGTGGTCGACGAAAAACAGATTGCGCTTCATCCGTGCGCTTATCTGCACAACTACGACGGGGGCGAGCTCAACGACCAGAAGCTCTTCGGGGACGTGCTCTCGCGCGCTCCGCTCTTCGTGAAGACGCAGCGCCGCGACCTTCAGAAGCACATCTGCTCGCAACTCGTCACGGGCGACAAGGGCCGCGTCGTGAGGGCCTTCGAGGCGGGGACCATCCGTCCCTCGAGGAGTCTTCAGACCGAACTCGTCGGCCTTTTGAAGGGCAATCCCGTCTTCGTCCTCCTCGACGACCAGAAGGTCGCTTATGAGGAGATCCTCGCCCTGATGCGCGAATCGCGCAGGAAGAACGTCAAGAGCGTCGTCATCGTCGAGGGCGGCCCCGGCACGGGCAAGTCCGTCGTCGCCGTGAACCTTCTCGTGAAGGCCGTGGCCGACGGCATGATGGCCTCCTACGTCACCAAGAACAGCACGCCCCGCGATGTCTACCAAGCGCTTCTCAAGGGCGGCGCGGACAAGGGCTTCAGGAAGGGCTGGGAGCCGCTTTTCCAGAGTTCGGGCACCTTTTATGAGACACCCAAAGACGCCTATGACCTTCTACTCGTCGATGAGGCGCATCGGTTGAATCTAAAGAGCGGTTTCGTGCATAACCTTGGTGAGAATCAGATGAAGGAGTTGATCAACGCGGCGCGGTGCTCCGTCTTCTTCATCGATGAGAACCAGCGGGTGACGACGCTGGATGCGGGCAGCATCGCCGAGATCCGCCACCAGGCGGCTCTGGCGGGCGTTCCCGTGACGCACCTGAAGCTCACCTCGCAGTTCCGTTGTCGCGGCTCCAATGAATTCATGATCTGGGTGGACGACCTGCTCGGACTGGGCTCCGGCAAGGCCCCGGGGGTGGTTTCCAATGAGGAGTTCCCCGTGGTGGTGTGTGACACGCCGGCCGAACTCGAGGAGTACGTCCGCCGGCACGACGCGCCGGGCAAGCCCTCCAGGATGATGGCGGGTTACTGCTGGGAGTGGCCCAAGGCGGGCCGCAACGATCCCGACGTCGCCGACATCGTCGTCGGCGACTGGGGTGCGAGCTGGAACCTCGGCAGCGACAAGACCTTCGCGATCACGCCGGAATCCGTGGGACAGGTGGGCTGCGTCCATACGGTCCAGGGGCTCGAATTCGAACATGCCGGTGTGCTGATCGGCCCGGACCTCCGTTATGAGGACGGAGCGATCGTCACCGACTACGAGGCGAGGGCTTCGAGTGACCAGTCGCTCCGCGGCATCAAGAAGCTCGCCAAGAGCGATCCCGATCTCGCCCGCAGGAAGGCCGACCTCATCATCAGGAACACCTATCGCACGCTCTTGACGCGCGGCATGAAGGGCTGCGCCATCCACTGCGTGGACAAGGCCCTCAACGAATACATCAAGACGCTCGTGGGCTCCCCACGGGAATGACTCCAGACAAAGAAGGATAAAAAGAGAATGTCCGACCTCAAGACGCTGGGCGGGATCGTCCATGATTTCTGCACGGAACGCGAATGGGATCCGTACCACAACCTCAAGGACCTCGCGATCGGCGTGAGCACCGAAAGCGCGGAGCTCCTCGAGATATTCCGCTTCAAGTCCGAAGCCCAGATGCAGGCCATGCTCGGGGATCCGGCCGCACGCGAGCACATCGGCGAGGAGCTCGCCGACGTCCTCTTCTTCTTGTTGAGGCTCTCTGAAAAGGCGGGGATCGACCTCGAGGAGGCCTTCCACGACAAGGTCGCGAAGAACGCCGCCAAGTACCCCGTGGAAAGCGCGCGGGGCCGGAACCTCAAGTACGACGAACTTCCCTGACTTTTCATTGACTTCGCGGGACTTCCCAAGGCGGACGCCTTCGTTTAGAGTGGGGATTGACGGGTGCGGCCATGCCGGTCGCGCCACGCATCCGAACATTCAAACGGAGGGGATCATGCAAGGGAAATGGAAGGCCGGCGTCCTCGGCGCCGCCCTGGCCGTCATGGCGGCCGGCATGCTCGCGGGTTGCGAGACGATCGACGACGCCTACACGAAGGCCGCCGCCAAGGTGGGTCTCATCGACAAGGCTTCGGCCGCCCACCGCGAACTCCCCGGCGTCCAGGTGCGCTACGCGGAGAAGTGCCCGGGATGTGCTCTCGTGGTGGTGCACCGCCGCTTCGCTCCCTCCAACGACGCCTGCTACTTCGGGCTCTACATGAACGACAAGCTCGCCGGCCGGATCAACCTCCGGGAGACGATGTACTTCTGGGTGCCCGCCGGCAGTTATGAGCTGCGTTCGACCTGGGACCCCGAGGGCGAAGGACTCTGCGGCGCGCTCGATCCGCTCAAGGACGGCGCCGTCGTCGGGTTCGACGCGAAGGCGGGCCGCCGTTACGACTTCGAGGCGGGCTTCACGACGATCATGCAGGACTTCACGCTCAAGCAGACCGACGCCGATGCGCCGCTGCCTGCACATGTACCCGCCTCTCCGAAGAGGGACTGAGTCTTCGAAGAGTCCGTGCGCCGACGTGTGCCCATGGAGGGTGCCTCTTCGAGATGGCTGTGGCGCAGGTTGATACGAGGGGAGTGTGGGAAGAAATGTGGGAAGAAGGTCCGGAATCGGACCGCTCGCGCCTTCAACCATGATGGAGGCGTGTTTTTCTCGGCGATTCGGGAAGGGCTTGGAAGGCCTGTCCTGCAGGGATGAAAGCAAGATCCCGAAAACGAAAAAAGCCTTGGTGAAAACCAAGGCTTAAATCTTAAATGGCGGAGAAGGGGGGATTCGAACCCCCGAGGCCCTTATTCGGACCTGCACCCTTAGCAGGGGTGTGCATTCGACCTCTCTGCCACTTCTCCGCGGCATTTTCCCTTAACGCTGTTCCCGAGGTCGAGTCGGAAACCGCGCCACGCACCGTTTGAAACGGGCGTCGAGGTGACAAAGCTTATCATGAAATGCTTTTAAAAGCAAAATCGATGAACTTCGTCCTCAGACAAAAATCGCCTGTTTGCAGGAAACCGGCGTTTCTGTATTTGTTGG
>CAJMRV010000158.1 GCA_905215795.1 uncultured bacterium
GGCGACGAGCACCGGGTGCTCCTGCTTGCAGGGCTGGCACCAGGTGGCCCAGACGTTGAGCAGCCACACGCGGCCCTTCATCTGCTCGGGCGAGAACGTCTTCTGGTCGTTGAAGAGTTCCGGGAGCTGCCACACGGGCATCGGCTTGTTGATCAGCGCCGAGGGAAGCTGGCGCGGATCCATGTAGAGACCCTTGAAGAGGAAGATCGAGAGGAGGATGAAAATCCCGAAGGGCACTAAAAACTTTAATCTCATTTTGTTGTCTCTCTTGTATCAAGCGAGTTCGACTTGGACGGAGCGCCCCGGTTGGCGGGGGCCCTCCGTCCGTGTTCACCGGAGGGTCAGGCGGCGGCCGTCTTCACGGCGGCGCGGGCCTTCTTCTTCTCCTTCCTGCGGTAGCGGCGGTCGGAAGCGGCCCAGAAGCCGCCCAGGGCCATGATCAGGGCGCCCCACCAGATCCACGTCACGAAGGGCTTGCAGTAGGCCCTGACAATCCAGCCGCCGTCGGTCGTCGGCGTGCCGAGGCTGACGTAGACGTCGCCCGTGATCGAGTGGCGGATCGCCGATTCGGTCATCGGCATGGAGCGCGAGCTGAAGTACTTGCGCTTTTCAGGATAGAGGTGGCCGAGCTCCTTGCCCTCGTAGTAGAGGGTGAAGTCGCCGCGGTCGGCGGTGTAGTTCGGACCGCGCGTGTTGGTCACGCCGTTGAACTTGAAGGTGTAGCCCGAGACGGTGACGGTCTCGTCGACGAACATCCTCACGTCGCGTTCCGTGGCGTAGCCCTTGACGAGGGCGACGCCCACGACGAAGACCGCGACGCCCACGTGGGCGATGAGCATGCCCCACCAGTGGCGCGGCTGGTTCGCAAGGCGCGTGAGGACGCCCCCGCGGCCGTGGCGGATCTGCTCGCGGATCGTTCGGATCACGGAGAAGAAGATGAACGCGGCGGCGGTGATGCCGGCGAAGACCCACAGGCCGAACTCACCCATGAAGAACGGGACGGCGATGCCCACGGCGGCCGCGAGGATGAACGCGACGGCGAGCTTGCGGGCGAGCACCTTCGGATCGGCCTCCTTCCAGCGCGCGAGCGGACCCACGGCGAGCAGGAAGAGCATCGGGAGCATGAGCGGCCCGAAGACGGCGTCGAAGTACGGGGGCCCCACGGAGATCTTCCCGGCGTTGAGCGCGTCGAGGAAGAGCGGGTAGAGCGTGCCCAGGAGGACGGCGCCCATGGCGACGACGAGGAGCACGTTGTTGACGAGGAGCATCGACTCGCGCGAGATCATCGAGAAGTTGCCGCCCAGGCCGACGGTCGGGGCGCGCCATGCGAAGAGCAGGAAGCTCAGGCCGATCACGATGATGAGGAAGGCGAGGATGAACAGGCCACGGTCCGGGTCGGTCGCGAAGGCGTGCACGGAGGTGAGCACGCCCGAGCGCACGAGGAACGTGCCCAGGAGCGAGAGCGAGAACGTCATGATCGCGAGGAGCACGGTCCAGATGCGGAAGCAGCCGCGCTTCTCGGTGACGGCGAGCGAGTGGATCAGGGCGGTGCCCGTCAGCCACGGCATGAACGAGGAGTTCTCAACGGGGTCCCAGAACCACCAGCCGCCCCAGCCGAGCTCGTAGTAGGCCCAGTAGGAACCAAGGCAGATGCCGAGCGTGAGGAGCACCCAGGCCGCCGTCGTCCACGGACGCATCCAGCGGGCCCAGGCCGCGTCGAGGTGCCCGGAGACGAGCGCCGCGATGGCGAAGGCGAACGGAACGGAGAAGCCC
Organism: uncultured bacterium; assembly: GCA_905215795.1. Taxonomy (GTDB): domain Bacteria; phylum Pseudomonadota; class Gammaproteobacteria; order Burkholderiales; family Burkholderiaceae_F; genus Sutterella. The sequence goes on from CAJMRV010000158.1 coordinate 1,774, forward strand.
ACGTACCCGAGGTAGAGGAGCGGCGGATGGAAGACCATGCCGGGGTCCTGCAGCAGCGGGTTGAGGTCGGCGCCCTCGGCCGGCGTCGGGAAGAGACGCAGGAAGGGGTTCGACGTGAGCAGCATGAAGGCGAGGAAGCCCATGCCCACGAGGCCGAGCACGCCCACGACGCGGGCGACGGTGTCGGTCGGGAGCCTGCGCGCGGTGATCGCGACGGCGGCGCCCCACCAGCTCAGGGTCACGGTCCAGAAGAGGATCGAGCCTTCGTGGCTGCCCCAGGTCGCGGCGACCTTGTAGTACCACGGGAGCATGGAGTTGGAGTTGTTGGCGACGTTCACGACCGAGAAGTCGGAACTGTAGAAGCTGTAGGCAAGCGCGAAGAGCGCGACCGAGCCGAAGAGCGCGTTCGCACACGCCGCGGGCTTGGCCACGGCCATGAGGGCGCCGTTGCCTTTGTATGCCCCCCACAAGGGGAACACCCCCTGGATGATGCTGAGCACCAGGCAGAGGATGAGGGCGAAGTGGCCTATTTCTGGAATCACTTATGGTCTCCTGGACGTCGGACGGGGCCCCTGGCCCCCTGCCCTCCCGCTCCGTGGGTTCCTCCGGGCGTCCCCATCGAGGGGACCCCCGGATGCCGCCCCGTATCGGGGGCCGGCTCCGGGGCCGGGGACGCCGCCATCGGGGAACCGGTGCGGGAAGTCATGGATTGTCTGGGCGCCGACGAACGTTGTCGTGGAAAAAGTCGAAGTTCAAGGGGAATCGGTTAGGGGTGGCCCGGCGGGACCGGATCGCCGCGCTTGACGGCCTCCTCGTGTCCCGGAGGAAGCGCGTGCTTGGCGGCCTCCTCTTCGGCGTGCTTCTTGGCGACGCCGCGCTCATGGGCCTGCTCGAGCGCCTGGGCGGCCTCGGGCGGCATGTAGTTTTCGTCGTGCTTGGCGAGGACCTCGCTGGCGATGAAGATGTTCTTGTCGTCGAGCTTGCCCTGGGTCACCACACCCTGGCCCTCGGCGAAGAGGTCCGGGAGGATGCCCTTGTAGCGCACGGGCACCGTCTTGTCGGTGTCGGTGATGCGGAACTCGACCGTCACGCCGTCCTCGAGACGTCGCACCGAGCCCGGCTCGACCACGCCGCCCAGGCGGAACGTGCGTCCGACGGGGGCTTCATGCGCGGCGACCTGCGCCGGCGAGAAGAAGAACACGAGGTTCTCGTTGAAGGCATTGAGGGCCAGGCCGACGCCGGCACCGACGACGACCACCGCTCCGGCGATCAGGAGGCGGATCTTGTTCTTGCTGTTCATTACTGTCGCTCCATCATGGATTGTTCGACGCGTGCCTCGCGCATCAGGCGCTGGCAGATGGCGCGGCGGCGCTGCCGCAGGGAGAAGATCTCGAAGATGATTCCGACGAGGACGAAGCCGTAGGCCATCCAGATGTAGTAGCCGTGCCCGCCCATGCGGAAGAATTCAACGATGTCGTTCCAGTTCATAACTTGCCCTCCAAGGCGGCTTTGCGGGTCCAGTCCTCGCGGCGTTCACGCTCGAGGATGATCGTGCGCATGCGGCTCAGCACCACGCCGGCGCCGTAGAACATGCCGGCGAAGACCATCACGAGGAGCGTGGCGAGCATCACCGGATGCATGTGCGAGCCCGAGCCCGTGATCGAGGCGCCCTGGTGGAGCGTGTTCCACCAGCGCACGGAGAAGTAGATGATCGGCACGTTGATCACGCCCACGATCGAGATGACGCTCGCGGCGCGGTCGGCGCGGCGCTTGTCGTCGATCGCGGTGTGGAGCGCGATGAAGCCGAGGTAGAGGAAGAAGAGGATCAGCTCGCTCGTCAGACGGGCGTCCCAGACCCAGTACGTGCCCCACGTGGGACGGCCCCAGAAGGCGCCCGTCACGAGGGCGAGGAAGGCCATCAGCGCGCCCGTGTTGGCCATGGCCTGGGCGCCCACCATCGGCAGGAGGCTGTGCTTGACGAGCCCGATCGCGGAGAGCACCGCCATCAGAACGTAGAGCAGCATCGAGAGCCACGCCGCGGAGACGTGCACGAAGAGGATGCGGTAGGAGTTGCCCTGGCGCGCGTCGATCGGCGCCTCGAAGAAGGCCATGTAGAGGCCCACCAGGAAGAGCACACGTCTGAACTCCAGTCACTG
>CAJMRV010000159.1 GCA_905215795.1 uncultured bacterium
TCAAGGGAGTGTTTATCAACTTATCTCTGCGGTACTGAAATACAAGGGCTTTGCATCAGAAGGTGGAGTGGTTGATTGGAAGCGTCCGCTTGTCTTCGACGCCCTTGTTCATGCACACTTGACGCCTCTGGAAAGGCCCTTCCTTTCGGGTGAAGAGTACACCTCCATGAATCAATGGCGTTTATTGAGCAAGGATGAGAAGGTTGAAGTGAAAATGTCTCCCTCCACGATGAACCGTCCGCGTGTCGAGGTTTTGCTTCCCTTTGAGATGTTTGGCCTTCTTCTGAAGGAGGGCGGCATGGAGGTTCCCTCTAATCCTTTGATGCTGAAAGGGGAATACAAACTGAAGGACATGAAGAAGTGGCCTGAGAAACTTGAAGGACGGCTGTCGATTCTGACACTTCCCAGAGGCGGAAACATTTTTTTGACAAAAGTGGGGAGACGGGTCGGTTTTGTCTTTGACGTTGACCACACCAGAGACAGCATGAAGGATGCCTTCAACAACGCGGCTTGAGACATATAACCGTTGCAATTATGGTGATTTCCTTGGTGTCCGGAGTGAGCGCCTGATAATCAAGTCGAAAAGCGGGGAGATTTATGAGCGCCCTTTGTCAAGAGTGCGCTCTATCCGCGTGATGAAGGCGGGGGTTTCATTATCCTCAAAATTGATAGAGGCTTGTGCGTCCAGAGGAATACACCTGTTCTTTTGCGATTGGACCAAGACTTGAATCAGTGCGTTGACGCCGACGAATCAGCATGCCGTCGTTAATGTGAGATGGGACCAGTTTCAGTGATTGAAGTCACTCAGCCACGAATGAACCGGCATCGACGGACTCGGGCTTCGCCGCCGAACATGCGTCAATTCACGTCGCATGCGGATTCCGCTCCCCCGCGTTTTTTCACGCATTCCTCCTCACTCTTCCCGATTCCACCTCGTTGGCGGGTCTGTTCACAACTCGTCCATGTCCCGGCCGGGTTCTGTCCACGGCCCATTCGTAGTCTCCCCCGCGTCCCTCCGGGAGATTCCAGTCTTCCAGCGTCCCCGAGCTGGTTTGGCAAGCATGCTTGAAAGGCCTCTGCAGATCCATTTCCCATCCCCGCTGGATCCGCCGGTGACGGACCACGCATTCATGTCGTCGCCACCACGCCTTGGGGTGGTTTCCTAGGAAGGCGTTTCCTCCCGGCTCCCGAACCTCCGTGCCATGCGTTAAAGTCTTTCAAAGGACTTCCGCCGGGGCGCCGTTTTGATTGGGGCGCCGAGCAAGCGGACGAAAAGGAGTTTTCAAGAACATGATCAAAGTGCTGCACACGGGCGACTGGCATCTGGGACGCCGGTTCGCCGAAACCAGCCTCGAGGACGAACAGGAGGCGTTCCTCGACTGGCTCGCCGGCGTCGTCGCGAAGGAGGACGTCGACGTCCTCGTCGTCGCGGGCGACGTCTTCGACACCGTCAATCCGCCCACCGGGGCGAGGACGCTCTACTACCGGTTCCTCTCGAGGCTGGCCTCGGTCGAGAAACGGGGAGGCCGTCCCGTCACCGTGGCCGTCGTCGCCGGCAACCACGATTCGGGGGCGCTTCTCGCCGCCTCCAAGGACGTCCTCGAACACCTCGACGTGCACGTCGTGGGCGTGCCGTCGCAGGATCCCGCCGACGACGTCGTCGAGGTGCTCCGCGAACGGAAGGACGGACGCCGTGAGGCGCTCGTCATGGGGCTCGTCCCCTACATCAACCCCCAGGCCGCACTCTCGGGCGCCGCCGCATTGAAGTCCCCCGTCGGGAATGAAGATGGCGGCGTCAACGGTTTGAAGCGGACGGCTGAAGACGCCTCCGATGAAGACGATGTCGAAGGGTTCGACGAGCGCTTCGCCAGGGGCGTGGAACTCCGCTACCGAGCCGCCGGCGCCGAGATTGAACGCCGCCGGGCGGCCCTCGCCGAAGCGGGCTGGGCGGTCTCGACCCTCGTCACGGGCCACCATTTCTTCGCGGGCGGCAACGTCGCCGAAGGCGACGAAGTGCGCCGCGTGGGGACGCTCGGGGGCTTCCCCGTCTCGTTCTTCCCGGAGGTGGACTACGTGGCGCTCGGCCACATCCACCGCGCCCAGCGGCTCGGCCTTGAGAAGGACGCCCCGGCCGCATCCGCCCCAGGCGCCCGTACGCCGCGGCGAAACGTCGTCTACGCGGGCGCTCCCTTCCGGATGAACTTCTCGGAGCAACCCTTCGAACCCACCGTCGCCCTCGTCACGTTCGACGGAGAGCGCCATCCCGACGAGGCCGCAGGCTCGTCCGGTTCTTCCGCTGCTCCCGACTGCGCCTTCACGCTCGAACGCATTCCCGTGCCCGGCCGCCGCGACTACGTGCGCCTGAAGGGTGGCCTCGATGCGATCGCACGCGATCTCGCCGAGCTCGAGGAAAAGCTCGAGGCGGACGACCGCGTGGCCTTCGTCGAGGCGGTGCTCGAAGGGGAGTCGAGTGTCGGTGCACCCAAGGCCGCCATCCTCGAGGCGGCCGACCGGGCGCTCGCACGCACGCCTCTCCGGGGCGGCACGTTGAAGCGTGCCTCGCTCGTCCTCGTGAGGAACGCCACCGTCGCCGAGGACGCGGTCTGGACCGGCGAGACGGGGAACCCGCTCGTCGAAATGACGCCTGCGGAGGTCTTCATGAACTACCTCGAGGGCGACGAGACGCCGGCCTCCGAGACGGCGGGCCTCGTGGCGCTCTACGAACGGCTCGAAGGACTGCTCGCCGACGTTTCGCTCGGCGTGGTGCCGGACGCCGGCGGCGAGGGCGACGCCTCCGGCGCCGCATCAGGGGCCTCCGGGATCGTCGTCGGCGACGAACTCCTCGAGGCGCTCGCCGCGTTCTCACGAAACGAAGTTCTTGGTAAGGGCCTCTTCAAGGAGCCTGACGACGAGGATGACGACGAAAAGAACGGCGAGAAGGACACGTCGGAGGAACCCTCCGGCGATGCCCCGGAGAAGGACGCTGAAGGGGAGGCCGCCGCTCCCGCTGATGAGGAAATGAGTGAAGAAAACAAGAAGAAGGAAGGGAATGAAGGGAATGAGATGAACGGGGAGGACGCGCGATGAAGATCCAGCGGCTTGAAATCACCAACATCAACAGCCTCTACGGCACCCACGTGATCGACTTCGAGGACCCGGCCTACAAGGGCTGCAACCTCTTTGCGATCACGGGACCGACCGGGGCGGGGAAGTCGACGATCCTCGACGCGATCACGCTCGGACTCTACGGACGCACGCCCCGTCTCGACAAGCCCTCGAACACCCAGTCCGGGATGTTCAGCGAGAATGCGGACCGCTGCGCGGCCGCCGTCGACTTCGAAGTGTGGGACTCCGACGTGAAGGCGCCCGTCGCCTACCGTGCGGTCTTCGAGCAGAAGAGAACGAAGCGGAGCGACGCGAAGAAGCCCTTCGGGCCGCCCACGCGCAGGATCGAACGCTTGTCGGACAACGCCGTCATCGCCTCGAAGATCAACGAGTGCGACCGTGAGATCGAACGCCTCACGGGACTCGACTTCGGGCGCTTCACCAAGGCGGCGCTCCTCAGCCAGGGACGCTTCACGGCGTTTCTCGAAGCCGACGCCAACGAGCGCGGCCAGATCCTCGAGCAGCTCTCCGGGACGGACCGTTTCCGGCTCGTCGGAAAGGCCGCCTACCGTATCAACGAGGCGTTCAAGCAGAAGATCGACCTCGCCGCCAAGCGCCTCGAAGGCATGGCGGCGGGCGTCCTCACCGCCGCCGAACGAAAGGCGGTCGAAGAGGCGAGGGACGATCTCGCGACCCGCATCTCGGAGGTTGCCGGCCGGATGAAGACGCTCGACGAACGGATCGTCAAGCGCCGCGCCTACGACGGCGCGCTCGAACTCGCCGACAAGGCGAAGTCGGGACTCGAGAAGAACGCCGCGGACGTA
>CAJMRV010000160.1 GCA_905215795.1 uncultured bacterium
AAATATGAACGTGGAAACGGTTCCTACAGGATCCCTCAGTCTGGATATTGCATTACGTGTCGCGCACGGCGAGCGCGGGGATGTCGATCGGGAAGCGTGCCGAGAGGCTCTTTTCGTAGGCCGCGGCGTCCACGTCCTCGACGGGGCAGGAGAGTGCGATCGTGGAGGCGCCCTCGTCGCGCCACTTGACGAGCCAGGCGTCGATCAGGCGCGACTCCTCGAGGACGACGTCGACCACCCACTGGGAGACATCGATCGTGGAGGTGTCCCAGATCTTCTGCCCGGTGGTGAGCGGACTGTCCTTGAGGTCGCGGATCAGGTTCGGGTTCGTGGTGACGATCCTCAGGAGGATGCGCCTTCCCGTCGAGAAGTTGAACGTGGTCCCTGCGAGGTAGGCCTTCAAGTCGAAGTTCTCGGGGCCGCGCGAGGCCGTCCCCGACATCCTCGCGTTCTCGAAGCGGTGGATCGCGTAGTGGCGGAACTCCTCGCGCCCCTCCGGGAGCGCGACGAGGTAGAGGCGTCCGTCCTGGTGGACGAGTCCGAGCGGGGAGACGAAGCCGTGGAACTTGACGCCGTTTCGCTTCGTGTACTCCACCTCGAGGAGCCGGTCCTCGAAGAGCGCGTCCGTGATCGCCTCGAAGATCCTGGGCTTGACGACCGGGACGACGCGTGGGAGCACGGCGGGCGCGGTGCCGACCTTGCCCACCCATTCGCTCGCCTTGATCCGCTCGGGGCGGCGCTCCTTCAGGGTGCGGGCCGCCTCGTCGAAGAGCGGCGTGAGGCTCTCGGTGAAGGTGAGCGGGAGCTTGTCACGGAGTTCCTCCTGCGCGAGGCGGATCAAGAGGCTTTCGTTCGTGGTGAGCGGCGTGCCGATGAAGCGTCCCTGCTTGGGGAGGCGCCGGTAGCCGTAGGGACGGTTCGTGCGGTCGCACTCGACCCCGAAGACGGGGCTCTCGGCGATCGTCTTGAGGTAGCGCTGCAGGGTGCGCGTGCCGATGCGGATGTCCGAGAGCAGGAGCGAGCGCTGGATCTCGCTCGAGCAGATCCGCCGCGTCGTGGGGATCAGCCGGAGGATCTGGAGGAGGACAACGGCCTCCTTGAGCATGCTGTTGTCGTCCTCGAGCGGACGGGCGGCGCGGGATTTGGCGGCTTTCGTGGCTTTCGCCGCTTGCGCGGGCTTTGCTGACTTGTCGGCCTTCGCTGCCTTGGTGGCCTTCACCGCCCCGGCGTTTTTCTCCGCCTTCGTGTCCGTGGTGTTCTTCGCGTCGTCCATGCTCCTCGTCTCCTCGTTTCCTCGTCTCCTCGTTTCCTGGGGCACGCGGAGTCCTCTCCGCGCGTGTTCCCGGGGCCGCGCCGGGCGGCGTCGCCCGCGGGCCTACGACACGTATTGTCGCACAACGCCCGGAAGGGCGCGTGAGGAGAGGAAAAAGAGGGAGGATGGGGAGGACGGTCCCGCGGGTCAGCTCCCCAGCGGGTAGGCCTCGCCGTTGATCATGCCGAGGAAGTCGGGGCCGTTCTTCTTCAACGTCATCACGGGGTGCTCGTCACGGGCGAAGTTCGTCGAGCGGCACGAGAGCACCTTCGTCTTGTGGTCGAAGACGAGGAGCCACCCGATGTGGCAGCCGCGGAAGCCCTCGTGGAAGACGTGGGACTCGTCCCAGTAGCCGTCGACCTCGTAGTCGCGCAGGGTTTCGTAGGCGGCGGGATCCTCCGTGCGGCAGAGCGCGAGGAGGCAGAAGAAGCCGAACAGGCCGGTGAAGGCGAGCGGTGCGAAGAGATGTTTCCTGATCATGAGGGATGGGGTCTCCGGCGGAGGGGACACAATCTTGAGGGGCGGCCCTTGTGTTTTTCTGTTGGGGTCCGCTTTCTGCGTCCCGTCCGCAAAGGGGACCGGGTGTCGGATGATGGAGGATGGAGGATGTATGGGGGAGGAAAGCCGCCCGGGGACCGGTGGATCACTGGATCCGCGGACCGGCGGGGGACCGGGAAAAACGGGAATGAAAAAGGGACGGCGCATGACGACCGTCCCTCTTTTCCCGGGATGCCCGCGTCCGGTGTCAGAGCTTCTTGTCGAAGCCGATCCAGCGCAGGAAGAATTCGTTGATGTCGTCGTCGTCCACGTTGGGGCGCGAGGCGGAGGGCTCGGCGGGTGCGTGGGCCTCGGCGAGCACGTACTCGATCACGCGTTCGTAGCGGGCCGTGTCGACGGGGGCGGCCTCGACGTTCTCGTTCTTTTCATGGACGAGCGTCTCGATGTCGCCCGCGAGCTCCGCGGGGAGGTTCGAGGTGAGCAGGAACTCGTCGAAGTCGAGGAGCGGGAGCGTGTTGCGCTTTTCCACCCAGTTGATCGAGAGGACCATTTCGACGGCGTCCATCAGGGTCTTGTAGGTGACCCCGGTGCGGCTCTCGAGGCGGCCGAGCAGAGGGCTGAGGCGCTCGAAGAAGTGGTGCACGAGCTTGTTCAAGGAGGCGTAGCTCTCCAGGCGCTTGTGCATCTCCGTCTCGAAGATCGGATGGTTGCGGTAGACCGGGTTCGTGTAGAGCCAGAGGAGCGTCATCGGGTCGCCGTCCTTGAGGCGCACGAGCGTTTCCCTCAGGTCGATGCCCTTGAGGTCCCAGGGGCCGTCCTCGACGGCGATCGTGGCGGGCTTCGAGGTGAGCTTCAGGTATTCGGCGACCGGGCGCACGAAGAGGAAGCGCACGTCGTAGTCCGCGTCGCTCGATTGGACGCCGCGGGCCCTCGAGCCCACTTCGCCGGCGTACAGGATGCGGATGCCCTGCTCGGCTTCGATGCGGCGCAGGCGGGCTTTGGCTTCGTTGAAAATGTCTTCGTTGATGGAACTCATGTCTACCTCCGAGCGTAAGGATACAGACTTTCCGCCCGAAAAGGGGGAAGCTCCCCCATGAAAGCGGTGATTTTGTACCCTCCGGGCCTCCGGAAACGGGAGGACGGGGCTCGGTGCGTTGTGTTTATGCAACAACTTCCCTTGTCGTTGCCGTGGGGGAAGCCGCCTCGGTGCAGGAGGCCGGGGTGGTCTTTTCGTCCGCCTTGTCGATCGACGCCGCGTTCGCGGCGGTCTTCGCCGCGGGGACGTGCGTGAACGTCTCGAGCACCGGGACGCGGTCGATGTGGACGTAGCCCGCGCTCACGCGGCCGTCGGGCATGACGCGCCAGTCGGGCACCACGATCCTCGTTACGGGGAGGCCCTCCCCCGGGGGATGGAGCGTCGGACGGTGGGTGTGTCCGTGCACGACGAGGTCCGCGTCGTGGCGCTCCACGGCCTCGGCGACGGCGGGGACGGCGACGTCCATCACCGACGGGGCGCTCCTCGCCTTGTTCTTCTTGGCGGCCTTGGATTTCGCGCGGGCGTCGCGGGCCACCTTGAGGCGCACGAAGCGCGGCAGCGAGAGCATCATGCCCTGCCACCAGGCGCGGCGCACGCGGCGGCGCACCTTCTGGTAGTCCTCGTCGCCCGTGCACCAGGCGTCCCCGTGCGAGAGGAGGATGCGCCTTTTGTTGTGGACGATCACGGTCGGGTCGGCGATGAGCGTGCCGCCGAGCGTCCTCGGGGCGTCGCGGCCCATGATGAAGTCGCGGTTGCCCTGCATGAAGTAGATGCGCGTGCCGGTGGCGTGGAGCCGGTTGAAGGCGGTGATCAGTTCGGGCCAGCGGTCGATCTCGTCGTCGCCGATCCAGGCGTCGAAGCAGTCCCCGAGCACGAAGAGCTCCCCGTAGTCGGGGGCGACGTTCTCGAGGAAGTCGACGAGGGCTTCGGTGAGGGCGGGTTCGTCGCGCGAGAGGTGCAGGTCGGCGATGAAGACCGGACGCTCCGCGGGGAGCGTGCCGCACATGCTCGCGCAGCAGGGCAGGGGAAACAGGCGCATGGGTGTGTTGGGGCCGCCGGCCGTTCTCCGGTCC
>CAJMRV010000161.1 GCA_905215795.1 uncultured bacterium
TTCCCGCCCTTCGGGACTTTCACCCTTTAGATACTGCGCATGCCCAGCGCACCGGTAAACGGACCCGTCTCCCTCCAGGGAAGGCGGGTCCCGTCCATTTAGCGGCTCCTCCATCCGATATACTGGACGCACCCGCCACCGCCGGCTCCGGCCGGTCAAACACGAATCCGCATGAAACTCACACTCGACAACGTCGTGCTCGGCTACGAGCCCTCCCGTCCCCTGACGACCCCCTTCTCGCTCTCGATCGAGGGCGCGCGGGTGCTCGCCGTGCTCGGCCCGAACGGCGCCGGCAAGACGACGTTCCTCAAGACCGTGCTCGGCTTCATGGCACCGCTCTCAGGGACCATCGCCTTCGAGGGGCGCCCCGTTTCGGAATGGCCCGAGTCCGAGCTCCGCTCCCGGATCGGCTACGTCCCGCAGGCCTCGCGCCGCACCACGGCGGGCCTCTCCGTCGAGGAGGCGGTCGTGCTCGGACGCGGCCCCGCAATCGGTCTTTTCGGCCGCCCGGGCAGGCGCGACTGGGAGGCGGTCGACCGTGCGCTCGAACGCACCGGGGCCTCGGCCTTCCGGGGACGCCCCGTGGAGGCCCTCTCGGGAGGCGAACGTCAGCTCGTGCTCATCGCGAGGGCCCTCGTCAACGAACCCTCGCTCCTCGTCCTCGACGAACCCGAAAGCCACCTCGACTTCGCCAACCAGGAGCGCATCCTGCGGATCATAGGCGACCTGAGGAACGAAGGCGTCGGCGCGGTCTACATCACCCACTACCCCCACTACGCCAAGGAGCTCTCCGACGCGGCGCTCCTCATCCCTCACGCCCCGGGACGGATCCTCGCCGGCTCCTCCGAACGGGTGCTCACCGAGGAGAACCTCTCCGAGGTGCTCGGCTGCCCGCTCGCGATGGGCGAACTCGAAGGCCGGAAGAGCGTCGTCGTGCGCCGGCTTCGCAAATGAACTCGCGCGGCGGCCGCCGTGCTTGAAAAACGGGGCCCATCAATGCGAATCCCCCCGGTGCTACCACCGGGGGGATTCTTCATGGGGTGTCGGTTTCAGAGCGTGGCGCGCCTCAGCGGACCACCTGCGTGACGTCGACGACGCACGCCTCGGACTTGAAACCCGCCTCGAGTTCGCGCTGCAGGAGCTCGACCAGGGCGTAGCGGTTGATCACTTCGCGCGCGAAGAGGAAGTAGCCCAGATAGAGCTCGCTCTTTCGAAGCGAGATCTTCTCCTCGCCGATCAACGTCATGAAGTCGGCCTGCGCCTTCTCGATCCTCGCGAGGATCTTCGTGCACTTGTCCTCGGAGTAGTCGTCCTTGAGCTGGCGCAGGTCGAAGACGAGCATCTCGATGTTCTCGTACATCTGGCCGCGGAAGCCCGAGTGGGAGTTGGCGACGTAGTTCTCGGTGACGCCGATCTGGTCCCTGAGGGAGTGGCTCACCTCCTTCATGCTCGTGAAGGCGCGGTAGTAGAAGTTCCTCGCGTCGCGGTCGGACTTCGATCCGTCGCGGGCCGTGGCCATCGAGTAGTAGCGGCCGCGCATCTGCGTGGTCTTGTCGTAGAACTCCACGGAGCGGTCCTTGATGTCCTTCAAGGCCTCGAGGTCCTGCTTGAGGAAGGCGTCCATGCCGTCGGTGAAGAGTTCGAGCGTGTACTTCAAGTTGCGGTCGATGTTCTTACGGAGGATCGTCTTGATGTCGTCGGAGTCGACGTCCTCGATCGGCTGGAAGCGGGCGGTGGCGGCCTCCTTCTTCTTGGGCAGGAAGTTCGTCTTGATGACGACGCCCAGGGCGACGAGCATCATGACGAGCATGAAGTACTTGCCCCAGAGGATGAAGAGCGCGCAGTTGATCATGCAGGCCGTGAAGGCGGAGAGCGCGGTGATGAACCAGCCGGAGATGACGGTCATCACGCCGGTGATGCGGTACACGGCGCTTTCACGGTCCCAGGCGCCGTCGGCGAGCGAGGAGCCCATGGCCACCATGAAGGTGACGTAGGTCGTCGAGAGCGGAAGCTTCCAGGACGTGGCGTTGGCGATCAGGGCCGCGGCGAGCACGAGGTTCAGGCTCGCGCGGAGTTCGTCGAACGCGACGGGCGGCGCGGACTTGTCCACGGGCGCCGGTTCGAAGCGCTTCCTCACGCCGGCCCAGACGGACTGCGGAATGAGCTGTTCGACGAGGTCGTGCACGCCGATCGCGGAGCGCACGAGGATGCGCGCGGGCATCGAGGAGCCGAACTGCTCCTTGCCGCCTCGCGAGGTGCTCGCCAGGTTGATCGAGGTGCGGATCACGCGGTGGGCCTTCTTGGAGAACCAGAGCGTGAGCACCATGACGATGCCCGCCGAAAGCAGGTAGAAGGTCGGCGTGTGCGAGGAGTTCCTCAGTCCCCCCATCATGAACGTCGTCGCGTCGGCGGCGCCGCTCTCCGAGAAGATCGTGGCCGACTCGAGCGCGGCGAGCGGCACGCCCACAAAGTTCACGAGGTCGTTGCCGGCGAAGGCGAACGCCAGGGCGAACGTGCCCGAGAGGATCACCAGGCGGAACACGTTGTAGTGCATCGTGAGGATGAGCGCCTGGAGGATGATCGTCATGCCGATGAAGATCGACCAGAGGAGCATGTGGGTGTTCGCGTCGATCCAGGCGATCCATTCCGGATGCATGAAGGAGGCGCCCTTGGCGCCCTTGATGACGAGGAAGTAGAAGATGGCCGTGATCGACATGCCTCCGAAGACCCCGCCGAAGACCGTGTAGGTGCGGTAGAGCCTGAAGGTGAAGACCGTGCGGAAGAGGTACTGGATGATCGCGCCCGAAATGAAGGCGAGGATCACCGAGATGAGGATCGCCATGATCATGGCGAGGGCCTTGCCGGAGTTGACGAACTGACCGAGGTCGCCGACCGGGAGGCCCTGCTTCCAGACAAGGTAGCAGGCCATGGCGGTGGCGCCGCCGAGGAGTTCGAAGACGATCGACACGGTGGTCGACGTGGGGAGCCCCAGCGAGTTGAATGTGTTGAGCAACAGCACGTCCGTGACCATGACGGCCGTGAAGACCACCATCACGTCGTAGAAGCTGAAGTACTCGGGGACGATGACGCCCGTCTTGGCGACGTCCATCATGCCCGAGGAGAACGTGGCCCCGAGCAGCACGCCCAGGCTGGCCACGGTCATGATGACCTTGAAGGGTGCGGTCCGGGATCCGACCGCGCTGTTGAGGAAGTTGCCCGCGTCGTTGCTGACGCCCACGAAGAGGTCGATGACCGCGAGCGCGCCCAGGAGGATGAGGACGCTATAGATAAACCAATCCATGTGCACACACTTCGACGGCCCCGTCGGAGCATTCCGCAACTCACTCCGAAGTTGAACCGTCTTTTAGTTCGTAACGCGCCCATTCTATAGAAGGCCGGGCGAATACACAAAAAATAAGGCCCCTTTTCTTCGGACTCCCCTCGAAAGGGGAGCCGGAGGAAACGGAAACCCGCGTGGAATCAGGGCTTCATCGTCGTGAAGCGGTCCGGGAAGAGTCGTTCGACCCAGCGGCGGATCTGCAGGCCGGGGTCGGTGTCCTTTTCAAGGAGGCCGCCCGTGGAGGCGGATCCTTGACGGGGGAGCGCACGCACGACGCGCGACTCGCCCGTGAGGGTGTCCTCGTAGCGGAGTCCCTTCAGGGCCGGGGCCTGGGTGGCGCCCGCATCGAGCGGCGCGTCCGCACGCATCAAACTCACGACGAGGCGGCATCCGCTCCTGCGGGCGGCGCCCGGGTCGAGCGACATGCCCATGGGACCGGTCTCCTCGAGGAGGAATGAGGCGGGGATGCCGCGCTCCTTCAGGGCGGTGAGGAGCCTCAGTTCATCGGGGCCGTTGACGCCCATCTCGCCCCTGACGCACACCGTGGTG
>CAJMRV010000162.1 GCA_905215795.1 uncultured bacterium
GCCTTAGGAAGTACGCTTCCCAACTTGATATCACCTGCATTGTCGATGGCTGTCTGGCCGACATCTCGGGTGTGCCTGTGATCCGACCTGCCTGCACGGAGACGACCGTACTCGGTGCGGCCTTCCTCGCCGGGCTGGCCGTCGGATTCTGGAATAGTCGTGAGGAAATCGCCTCTCTCTGGCGTGTCGACCGGGTGTTCGAACCCGCGATGAGCAACGACCGGAAAGAGTATTTGATGAACCAATGGGCGCGCGCCGTAGGACGCGCCCGCAACTGGAACAAGTGAAATTATGTCGGAAACAGATCTCAAACCGATCATTCGCGATGAGCTTCTCTCCAAGCTGGAGGAAGACACCGTTTGGGACGTCGTCGTCATCGGCGGCGGCGCCACGGGCATGGGCATCGCCGTGGACGCGGCCTCCCGCGGCCTCAAGACCGTCCTGCTCGAGGCGCAGGACTTCTCGCAGGGCACGTCCTCGCGCTCCACGAAGCTCATCCACGGCGGGGTCCGCTACATGAAGAACCCGCGTGACTGGGGCCTCGTGCGCGAAGCGCTCAAGGAACGCCGCATCCTGATCAAGAATGCGCCGCACCTCGTGCACTCCAAGCCGTTCATCCTGCCGTGCTACAAGAAGTACGAACGCGAGTTCTACACGGTCGGCCTGGGCATCTATTCGGCCATGACCTACGGTGGCTACGGCATCGGCAAGACCTCCTCGCTCTCGCGCGAGGACACGCTCGCCCGCCTCCCCGGCGTCAAGGAGGAGGGCCTCATGGGCGGCGTCCAGTTCTACGACGGCCAGTTCGACGATGCGCGTCTGTGCGTCGCCCTCATGCGCACCGCGTTCGACCACGGCGCGGTCTGCCTCAACTACATGCCCGTCACCGAGATCGACCGCCAGGGCGGCATGATCCAGTCCGTGACGGCCACCGACAAGGAGACCGGCAAGGCCTACAAGGTCCGCTGCCGCATGGTCTTCAACGCCGCGGGCGCCTGGGTCGACCCGGTCCGCCGCCTCGTCGACCCCGAGAGCGCCACGCTCGTGCGCGTCTCCCGCGGTTCGCACATCATCCTCGACAAGTCCTTCATGCCCGGTTCGACCGGCATGCTCATCCCGAAGACCCGCGACGGCCGCGTCCTCTTCGCGATCCCATGGCACGGCATGCTCCTCGTGGGCACGACCGACGTCGAGCAGAAGGAAGCCGACTTCAACCCCGAAGTGAGCGAGGAGGAGATCGACTTCATGATCGAGACCGCCTCGGGCTACCTCGCCAAGCCGATCACGCGCGCCGACGTGAAGGCCTCCTTCGCGGGCCTGCGTCCGCTCTACAACCCGCAGGCCACGGGCTCGGCCGGTTCGACCGCCAAGGTCTCCCGCGAGCACTCCGTGATCCCCGAATTCGGCAACATGATCACCGTGACGGGCGGCAAGTGGACGGCCTACCGCAAGATGGCCGAGCACGCCATGCTCGTCGCCACGATGCGCAACCTCATTCCGCCGCGCCTGTGCTGCACGAAGGACCTGCCGATCTACAAGGATCCGCTCTTCGACCCGGCCGCGCTTGAAATCGCCGCCGAGGCCGGTCCCGAGGCCGACGACGAGGTCGTGCGCTACGCCATCCACGTGCGCGACACCGAGCTCGCCCGCAACGCCGAGGACGTGCTCTTCCGCCGCCTGCGTCTCGGCCAGATGAACACGGAACGCACCAACGCCCTGATGGGCAAGGTCCAGGCCGCCCTCGAGGGCCGCGAATACGTCGAGCCGGTCTGCCCGGAATGCGGCAAGTCCCCCTGCGAATGCAAGGCGGAGGAAGCCTGCAAGGCCGGGGACAAGCCTGCTGAAGAGCCCGCCGACAAGCCCGCTGAAAAGGCGGACGTGAAGGCCTGCTGCGCCGCCAAGCCCGAGGAGAAGGCCCCCGCCAAGGCCGAACCGAAGGCCGACGAGAAGAAGTGCTGCGCCAAGAAGGACGACAAGGCTGAAAAGCCCGAGGTCGTCGAGTGTGAAGTCGAGCCCATGCCCGCCAAGGACGGCTCGAAGAAGCACTGATTCCCGGCGCGGACTTTCTGAAGGTTCGTGAAAAACAAGGGGTGGCTCTGGACAGGGCCGCCCCTTTTCGGTTAAAATCTCGTCCTTGACTTTGCGTGCGGTTTGCTTACCCCATCATTTTCCACTGGCGCCGCATGTTTCACGTAAGTGAGGTCAGTTCATATTTTTTGAAGTTTCGCTTCCCGGATAGGGTTCCGGGGGCGATTGTTTTGTTTTCCAATCGTTCGGAACGACCGGTTTCCCGGACTGAAGTCCCGGAACGCGGCGCCATCCGTCAAGGTGCGCTCCGGATGATTAATTTTTTTATTAGGTGAAACGCAATGAAGACCTTCTCGGCCAAGCCGCTTGAGGTTAAGCGCGACTGGTTCGTGGTCGATGCCAGTGAAAAGGTGCTCGGCCGTCTTGCCAGCGAAATCGCTCTGCGCCTTCGTGGCAAGCACAAGCCCGAATACACTCCTCACGTCGACACGGGCGACTACATCGTCGTCGTCAACGCTGACAAGCTCGTCCTTTCCGCTGAAAAAGCCGGTAAGAAGACCTACTACCGCCACACGGGCTATCCCGGCGGCATCTACTCGACGACGTTCAAGGAAATGCAGGCCAAGCATCCCGGCCGCGCCCTTGAAATCGCTGTCCGCGGCATGCTTCCGAAGGGACCCCTCGGCTACGCCATGATCAAGAAGCTCAAGATCTACGCCGGTACCGAGCATCCCCATACCGCCCAGCAACCCAAGGTCCTCGACCTCTAACAGGAAAGGCTTGAAAAATGATTGGAAATTACAACTACGGCACGGGCCGTCGCAAGAGCTCCGTCGCTCGTGTTTTCATCAAGCGCGGTACTGGCAAGATCGTGATCAACGGTCGTGATCTCCAGCAGTACTTCCAGCGTGAAACCGGCCGCATGATCGTCATGCAGCCCCTCCAGCTCACCGAAAACGTCGAAACGTTCGACGTGATGGTGAATGTGAGCGGCGGCGGCGAATCCGGCCAGGCCGGCGCCATCCGCCACGGCCTCACCCGCGCTCTGATCGACTACGACGCCGGTCTGAAGCCCGTCCTCTCGCAGGCTGGTTTCGTGACCCGTGACGCTCGTGGCGTCGAACGTAAGAAGGTCGGCCTCCGCAAGGCCCGCCGCGCCAAGCAGTTCTCCAAGCGCTAATCGCTTTCCGGACACTGTTTACGGGGAACTCCTCCGCCCGGCGGAGGAGCCTTCTTCGACGAAAAACGCCCGTTTCCAACGGGCGTTTTTGTCATTTCCGCCCCGCGCACGGCGCCGTCCCCACAAAGGGTTAGTCCCCCGGAGGGGCACCCCCGGAAATTCGAAAGGAATATGGGGGAGCGGCCGCAGCAGCATGGATTTTTCGTGTACGATAGGCGGATGCGAAGGAACGGGCGCCGGAACCCCGGCGGCCCTCCTCAATGAAGTTTCAAAAAGGACCGCGTCCGCACGGCCCTTCATCAACATCCCAGGACGATTATGAGTCAAGAAAACATTGAACAGGTCCCTGATGTCATGCCCGATCCGATCATCTTCACGGATGCGGCTGTTCAGAAGGTCAAAGAGCTCATGCAGGAAGAGGGCAACCCCGACCTCAAGCTTCGAGTGTTCGTGCAGGGCGGCGGCTGCGCCGGCTTCCAGTACGGCTTCACCTTCGACGAGAACCAGAACGAGGACGACGCCGTCATGGTCAAGGAAGGCGTCACGCTGCTCATCGACTCGATGAGCTACCAGTACCTGGTCGGCGCCATCGCTATGTATCAGGTCGGTTCAGCCATGCCAACTGC
>CAJMRV010000163.1 GCA_905215795.1 uncultured bacterium
GACGTGGCCGGGAAGATCCACTTCCCCGCCGACCAGGCGGTGCTCCTCGTGACGCGCTACTTCCTCAACCACCAGCACAAGCCGATCGCGGTCGCCCAGAACTACTACCTCGAGGGCGACTTCGCCTACGGCATGAACATCGAACGCAAGCAGGAGGCTGTCGTCCCCTGAGGACGTCCTCCCGTCCTGATTATTGAAGGGTCAGTCCACGGGCGCGCAACTGTGCGGGCGCGTCCGGCCCGAAAGGAAAGGGCCGCGGCCCCGCTTTCTCACCGGGATCGCGGCCCTTCGTTCATTTCAGCGCTTCGGAAGTGCTCAGAGGCGCTTCTTCTCGGCGATTTTCATGGACCAGACCTTGGGGGCCTCCTCGTGGATGGAGTTGCCCTCGTGGTCGACGGCCACCGTCACCGGCATGTCCTCGACCTCGAATTCATAGATGGCCTCCATGCCGAGGTCGCCGAAGGCGAGGACCTTGGACTGCTTGATCGACTTGCTCACCAGGTAGGCGGCGCCGCCCACGGCGATGAGGTAGGCCGAACCATGCTTCTTGATGGCCTCGCGGGCGACCGGACCGCGGTCACCCTTGCCGACCATGATTCCGAGGCCCACGGGCTCGGAGAGCATCATGTCGACGAACTTGTCCATGCGGGTGGAGGTCGTCGGGCCGGCGGGGCCGACGACTTCGCCCTTGCTCTTCACCGGATCGACCGGGCCGACGTAGTAGATGGCGCGGTTGTGGAAGTCCACGGGCACCGGTTCGCCCTTGGCGAGCATCTCCTGGATGCGCTTGTGGGCGGCGTCGCGGCCCGTGAGGAGCTTGCCCGAGAGGAGCAGCGTGTCGCCGATCTTCCAGCTGTGGATCTCTTCGCGCGTGAGGTTGTTGAGGTCGACGCGGCGGGACTTCTGGGTGTCGGGCTTCCAGGTCACGGCCGGGAAGTCCTCGAGCTTCGGAGCCTCGAGGTAGACCGGGCCCGAGCCGTCGAGCACGAAGTGGGCGTGACGCGTGGCCGCGCAGTTCGGGATGAGCGCCACGGGCTTGCTCGCCGCGTGGGTCGGGTACTGGGCGATCTTCACGTCGAGGACCGTCGTGAGGCCGCCGAGGCCCTGGGCGCCGATGCCGAGGGCGTTGACGCGCTCGTAGATCTCGACGCGGAGCTTCTCGACGTCGGTCTGCGGGCCGCGTTCGAGGAGGTCGAGCATGTCGAGCTCTTCATTGAGGGCCTCCTTGGCGATCAGGGCGGCCTTCTCGGCCGTGCCACCGATGCCGATGCCGAGGATCCCAGGCGGGCACCAGCCGGCACCCATGTGCTTGACCTGTTCGACGACCCAGTCGGCGACGTTCTGGGAGGGGACCATCATGGCGAGCTTGGACTTGTTTTCCGAGCCGCCGCCCTTGGCGGAGACGGAGATCTCGAGCTTGTCGCCCGGGACGACCTGCCAGTGGATCACGGCCGGGGTGTTGTCGCGGGTGTTCTTGCGGCCGAATTCAGGCGGATTGACGGCGGAGAACCTCAGCGTGTTCTCGGGGTCGGTGTAGGCGCGGCGCACGCCCTCGTTGATGGCGTCCTCGAGCGAGCCCGTGAGGCCCTCGAAGCGGCAGTCCAGGCCCATCTTCACGTAGATGACCGCAAGACCGGTGTCCTGGCAGATCGGACGCTTGCCGATCTGGGCGAGACGCGAGTTCTCAAGGATCTGACCGATGGCGTCCTTGGCGGCGGGGCTTTCCTCGCGCTCGTAGGCGGCGGCCATGTGGCGCAGGAAGTCCTTGGGGTGGTAGTAGCTGATGTATTGAAGCGCCGCTCGGACGCTCTCGATGATGTCGTCTTGCTTGATAACCTTCGTCATCCTTATCTCCGGTTGGGGTGCTGTGGTCAGGCCCCCTCGGGGGCTCACGCAAAAAAGGATACCCCCGGCGACGGGGACCCGTTGCGTAAAAAATCCACGTTCTTTTGATTTTATACCAAAACGAGGGTAATCACTTATTACCAGTGGGCATCGACATAATAAGCGGAGGCTATCAGGCCTAATCCAAACGGAGGAACTTCCTGGGATTTCATCACGCTCAATCCCTTTGGTGTCCTAGGCGATACCACCAATTGGGTACGGATTATTCCTTAAATCCACACGGAAAATATGTAAAAAGGTCAAGAAAGTGCCTTTTTTAATCAAAAAATACCCCTTGAACACACCTCATCCGTCCCGATTTGGGCCAGAATTGCATCGTCCTCAACTCTTATTGAGAGCTCAATCATGTTAGGTTTTGATTTCTGGCTTCAACTCCTCGTCGTCCTCGTCGCGCTCTTTTACGGCGCCAAGAAGGGCGGCATGGCCCTCGGCCTCATCGGCGGCGTCGGCCTCCTCGTCCTCTGCTTCGGCTTCGGCCTGATCCCGGGCAAGCCCCCGGTCGCGGTCATCCTGACCATCCTGGCCGTCATCTGCGCCTCCTCGAGCCTGCAGGCCGCCGGCGGCCTGGACTGCCTCCTGCAGATCGCCGAGAAGCTCCTGCGCCGTCATCCGCGCGCCGTGTGCTACCTCGCCCCGTACATCTGCTGGCTCCTCGGCGTGCTCTGCGGCACGGGCCACGTCGTCTACACGATGCTCCCGATCATCTACGACGTCGCCATCAAGAACGGCATCCGTCCGGAACGTCCGATGGCCGCCTCGACGATCGCCTCGCAGATGGCCATCATCTGCTCGCCGGCCGCCGTCGCCTCGGTCTCCACGATCGCGCTTCTGGACGGCTACAAGGTGGGCGGCCACCCCTTCGGCTTCCTGCAGCTCTTCGCCATCGTGATCCCGGGCGCCATCGTC
The DNA here is from genome assembly GCA_905215795.1 of uncultured bacterium. Lineage (GTDB taxonomy): Bacteria > Pseudomonadota > Gammaproteobacteria > Burkholderiales > Burkholderiaceae_F > Sutterella. The sequence continues at coordinate 2,812 of CAJMRV010000163.1, forward strand.
GGCATCTTCGCGATCGCCACGTTCTCGATGTTCCGCGGCAAGGACCTCGACAAGGATCCTGAATTCCAGCAGCTCATCTCCGACCCCGAACAGAAGAAGTACGTCTACGGCGAGACCGCCACGCTGATCGGCGTGAAGTTCCGTCCCGAACAGTGGCTCTCCCTGTGGATCTTCCTCGGCTCCGTCGCCGTGGTCGCCATCTTCGGCATGTTCCCGAGCCTCAGGACGCTCTTCACGAGCAAGCCGCTCTCGATGACCAACATCATCCAGATGTTCATGCTCGCCTCGGGCGCCTTCACGATCATGTTCTGCAAGGTCCGCGCTGCCGAGATCTCCCGCACGAACGTCTTCTCCGCCGGCTGCGTCGCCATCTGCGCCGTGTTCGGCGTGGCCTGGATGGCCGACACGATGTTCGCCGCCCACATCGCCGACCTCAAGGTCGTGCTCACCGAGATGATCAAGTCCTACCCGTGGGCTTACGCCCTCGTGCTGATCCTCACCTCGAAGCTGGTGAACTCCCAGGCCGCCGCCATCGCGTTGATCGTCCCGGTCGCCCTCTCGATCGGCGTGCCCCCGGGCCTGATCGTCGCCTGCTCGGCCGCCTGCTACGGCTACTACATCCTGCCGACGTACCCGTCCGACCTGGCCGCCATCCAGTTCGACCGCTCCGGCACGACGCACATCGGCCGCTTCGTGATCAACCACTCCTTCATCCTGCCGGGCCTGATCGGCGTGATCACCGCCACGATCACGGGCTACATCCTCGGCATGATCTACGGTTACGTGTAACCGATCCACGAATGCACACCCCCGCTCCGGCCCCTCCGGGGACCAGAAGCGGAGGTTCCATCCAAGGACAGGAAGGCTCCGTCCCCCACCGAGGGAACGGAGCCTTCTTCATGTCCGCTTGTTCCTGCCGGCCCGCCCCGGAGCAATCGAGTAGAGGGGAGCACTCTCGGTGCTCCTCCCCTCTCACACCACCAACCG
>CAJMRV010000164.1 GCA_905215795.1 uncultured bacterium
CATTCCCATAAAAAGTGGTCCTCAATTCTTTGTCCAAGAATTGGGGACCACTTCACTTGAGGGGCCGGGCGGGCGTCGTGGTGCCGATTGACCGGGGACCGGTCGACTTGTTTCAGGAGCGGCGGGCTCCCCTGGCGGCGTTCTTCTCGGTGAAGCATCCCTCCTGGGAGCGCACCCAGTGGCGGGGCTGCCAGCCCGTCATCCGCAGCAGGGCGATGAACGGGAAGCGCGAGATCATGGTCCCGAGAAGGCGCGTGTGGAGCTTGAGCGTGTTGAACGGGAGCCTTGCCTCGGCGGCCTCGGGAAGCGAGGCGAGGGCGAGGTCGACCGTCTTCACGCGGAGTCCCATCCAGACGAGTCGGATGAGCACGTCGGTGTCGAAGTCCTCCGAGCCGTTCAGGCGCGTCCTCTGCATGAGCTGCAGGAACGCCGAGACCGGCATCACGCACACGTCGCTCCTCGCGCTCGGGATCGATAGCGTGAGCGCCGTGACGTTGGCGAGCGTGTTGTTGATCCGCTCGTGGGCGCCCTGACGGGGTTCACGGGCGAGGATCACGCAGGCCGGGTTCTTGGCGGCCTCGTCGAGGAGGCGCAGGGCAGCTCCGAACTCGCGGTGCTTGTGCGCGTTCATCTCGAGGACGTGCGTGAAGCCCGCGTTCTTGGCGGCCTTGTAGCCCGTCGCGAAGAGCGAGGCGCGGCTCAGGGGGCGCTCACGGTGGATCACCGTGACGTCCTTCGAGGAGAGCATGTCGAAGGCGCGGCGCATCCTCGGGTCGAGGGCCTGGTCGACGACGATGACCGGGAGGGACTGCGCCGTGATGCTGTCGACGAGCTCCGTGAGGTGTTCGCAGGAGGCCGTGACGGTCAACAGGACGACCGGACGGAAGGTGAGTGCGCTTTGAGCCATGAGTGTGTTCGATGACCGCCTGTGCAGTTTGGGGTGGATCGCTTTTGGGGATTCGGAATCTTAGCGCGATTCGGCGGCACCGGCCACGGAGAGCGCGCGGGATTTACCCCAAATCAAGGTCTGCTCGCCGAGCGTGTTCCTGATCATCAGGGCGGGGTTGCGGGTGACCCAGTAGAGCCAGTCGCCCATGCCGCGCAGTTCGGGCACGTCGGTGCTCGCGGGGTCGTCCTTGGCCACGGCGGAAAGCGAGATGAAGGGGCCGCGCTTCCAGGCCTCGGCGACCTCCTCCTTGTCGTCGCTCTCGATCTGCGGAGCGAAGAGGAAGGCCATGGCGACGTTGTTCTCGCCGTCGATGAGGGCGAGCATCATCTTCTCGCTCATCTCCTCGACCGGTTCGGCGATGCCGTCGAGCACGCGCAGGAAGGCCTCCTCGAGGCTGCCGGCGGTCGTCTCGGCGGTCGGCGCCACGCGAAGCGCCGTCGGATACCAGCCGCGGGTGTTGAAGGGGCTCTTCACGTAGACCTTGCGGACGGTCTTGTCGAAGACGGCCTCGGCGGCCGCGCGGGGCTGGTGGTTGACGTTGAGGGCCGCGGGCATCATGGCCGCGACGATCTGGGCGCAGTTTTTCATGGAATCGTTCCGAGGGTTTGAGGGTTGTTGTTGAAATTCCGCGTCCATTTTAACGGCACTGGCCGCGCTTTTGGGTCGGAAGAACGAAAGAAAGCCACCGTCTTTGGAGACGGTGGCTTCCATGTGCGGATCAGTGTGGGTTACTTCTTGATTTCCTCAGCGATCGAGTCCGCGGCGACGCGGCCGGAAGTGAGGGCCCAGCCGACGTTGGCACCAGCGGGGGAGTCGTCGCCCATCACGCCGCCGACGAGTTCGCCGGAGGCATAGAGGCCCGGAATCACGGAGCCGTCCTTACGGATGACCTGAAGTTTATTGTTGGTCATGACACCGCCCATCGTGGTGGCGAAGCGGGGCTTCTGCTCGACGATGTAGACGGGGCCGTTCATGTCGAACTCAGCCTTCATGTATTCCTTCGGACGATCAAACGCGGAGTCTTTGCCAGCCTTGACATATTCATTGTATTTCTCAATGGTTTTTCGCAGATTGGCAGCGTTGATATGTGCCAGTTCTGCCGCTTTCTCAATGCTGTCTCCCTTTACGAACAAGGGAGTTTGGCTACCGTTGGCCTTGAGGTACTGGTCCGCGCTTTCGTGGGAAACGCCGGTTTCCGGAAGGCGCTTGTAGAAGCCCTGCCAGGACTTTTCGTCCATCACGACATAACCCTGGCCGTTCTTGGTCTTCAGCATCGGGTCAAGAATGTGGCGGTTAGAGGCTTTTTCATTCACGAAGCGATTTCCGTCGACACCAACGAGGATGCCGGCCTGGTCAAATGCACCGACGTTGGCATAAATCGTGGATTTGGCCTTGCCCGGGGCAATTTCGATTCCATTCGGATAGCGCTTGCCGTATTCCATGAGCTGGGTCTTCGCACCGAGCTTCATGGCCATGATGTGCCCGTCGCCCGTCGAGGAGACAGGGCCGTAGTAAAGGGTTGATTTAATCGGCTCGACCAGCAAATCCTTGTTGTTGCCGAAGCCGCCGGTTGAGAGCAGTGTGGCCTTTGCCTTGATTGTGTAATGAACACCATTGGCGTCCTTTGCTTCAACACCGATGACACGTCCATTTTCGTCGGTAATCAAACGTTCCACCTTCGTATTGAGAAGGAGTTTGGTTCCATTGCTGCCAATCACGTCCCTAAGATGCTGAGCCATGGTTTTGGCACCACCTTGGAATTCCAGAGCACGTTTGTGGGTGTATTCGGCAAGATACGGCAGGTCGTTGGGGATGAACTTGACACCGACTTTGTCGTGAAGCCAGTCGATTGTCGCACCGACGTTGTGTGCGTAGAGAGAAAGTTTTTCTTTGTCGTTCAGGTTGTGACCATTAGCCATGAAATCCTTGATCATGGATTCAGGCGAGTCTTCAGTGGACCCGTATTCTTTTTGAAGTTTCGATCCTTGTGCAACGACCTGACCGCCGGAAATGGCAGCAGCGCCGCCGATGTAAGGCATTTTTTCAACCAGAATGACGTTCATTCCGTTCATGCGGCCTCGGATGCTGGCGGACATGCCGGAACCGCCACCGCCAACAACAAGCATGTCGGTGTCGAGTTTCTTTTCTTCAGACTTTGATTTCACAACGAGCGGCAGAAGGCTTTCAGGCTTCTCTCCCGCTGCGATGATGCAAGAGTCGACTGCTTTTTTGATTGCGTTGGACGTAACGGTGGCACCGCTGAGACCGTCAATTTGAGTGGATTGACGTTCCACGATTGCCTTGGGCAAAACGTCGACGGCTTTCGAACCGATACCTTCGGTTTCCGTGTTTTTAGTGACAACGACGTTTTGGATTTTGTCTTTTGAGAAGGTTACTTTGACCGCGACGGGGCCGTGGATGCCTTGTTCCGAGGCTTCATAATCCCCAGGTGTAAAGTGGGCGGCAGAGCATGCTTGGGAAAGTCCCATGACGCCAATGGCGATGACGCTTAGTTTGAAAGTTTTTTTCATAAAAGCTCCATGTTTTATCAAATCGACTTTGTTACGGTCTTCAGGTCTGTGGAATCTGTCGGTGCAAGGACGTCTGTTGTGTTTGCCCGATAGTCTTATCAAGACTGTAAAGGAGCCATATTTCGTGTGCTACCACCCGAGGGATGGGGTGGTGGTTCGTATCGCCAATGCTCGTGATGCAGCGTTGATGCCGGCTTCACGTCCGAAGACGAGTGCGGATGTGAGAGACATGCCCCCGAGGCGGTCGTGTCCGAATATATTGCCCGTGGTTTCGCCGCAAGCAAAAAGTCCTGGAATCACC
>CAJMRV010000165.1 GCA_905215795.1 uncultured bacterium
GTGGGCAGCACGGGGAGACTTGCCACTCGATGAACCGCTGCATGAACGTTTCCGCTGGAATTCATACGGAACAATTCGGACAGCCACACCTCGCACTCCATGGCGTCTCCTTTCTGTCCAAGCCTTTGCAAAATCCATTCGTGTGAAACGATTTTCTTCCACTCCTCATATGCCGGAAGGACCAAATCCCCTGAAAATCCGTACTCCTTGTTCTTCAGAGCCGTCTTTATCAAAAAATCCTTTTTCTTCAATGGACTGTCGGAAACATACTTCTTCCCGTCGGGCATGAGCTTATTCGCCACGCTCATTCGCTGGGTGACATAGTGAAGGCTGCCCAGGGCATCCAGTACTTCAGACTCCTTTTTCGCGAATCTTTCGGGAGACTTCATCATTCGGGCCAGGAACGGAAAGGCCCGGCGTTTATCAACCCTGTAGCATCGCAGGCCGTTCTCCGATCCCTTCTCCTCAAGAAATGGTCTGAGCACCTCAACGAGCCTCTCCGGATTCTTCCCTGTTACACGCAGTGCGTTTCCTCCCTCACCGCAACTATTCGGCAAGGTGAATCCAACAAAGAGATCATTCTCATGCCGGAGGATCCTGAGGAAGTCCTCACCGTAGATCGTCTTCTTGAACAAGCGCTTGGAATCGGGATTGCTCTTGCGTTCAGTCGGCAAGCTCCTCAACTCCACGACCTCGCAGGATCCTGGATGCAATCCCGCCAAAGCACTGCTACCGATGGGATTGCAAAGATCCTGATCCGCTCCCGTGCAATTACAAAACGAATCGGATGCGCTCAATCCTGCGTAAGCGCACATCGCATCGATCGAATGCGACGCGGGGCCCTGCACCTCTTCTTTTTCAAACGCGGAATTGCTCATAGCCAGTTGACTGCGTATCTGACTGGTTTCCTGCGCCGACGCCTTGAAAGCATTGAAGTGAATTTTCCTGCCGCCCTCAGCAAGCCGAGAGGAGGCAAGACGTCGAAATTTCTGGATGAGCGCCTTGACAAAATACGACTGGGTGCCGTTTACCCGCGCCTTGTTAACAGATGCGAGCATTTTCAAAACAAGATTTCTCTCAGGCGTGTCCGGTTCCAAAAACAATGCATGACGAACGACATTGCGGTCCCCTGCACTCAGCAGTTCGAAATATCCCAGTCGCTCTTTCTTACACATCTCGTTGATTCGTTGAACGATTTGTTGCCGAACGACTCCGCAGTCAGCAGTTCCGAAAACTTTCTTCAAATACACATCGGACAAATCCTCAAGGGTGTATTGTCTGTCACCTTTTCGTTGATTTCCCACACGCGAGACGCAGATGAGATTTGCTTCACTGTTGAAGACGGTGTTCAATCCCGACAAGGTTCGTGAGCGTGGAATGATATGGTCGAGTTCAACGTCTTTCCCAAGAGGAATTCCGGTGTATGCACAAATGCCGTGGGCATCAGCAAGAATTCTCTCATCCTTGGACGTCCAACGCTCAGCCTGTCTCTTGTCAGCTTCGGCCCATTTCGTACTTCGAAGACCGTTTTTCTTAAGGTCCTCGAGGGAGGATGAAAACGCGAACTTGTTCTGTTCGACGACAATCGAGAATACGATATCCCGCCCGAGCTTCTCATCGAAAGCGAGTTCGTTGTAACAAATCTGCGCAAGCACGTCGGATTGTTTATCTAGAATCCTCCTGAGCATGCCGTCGAAGGGACGAACTGAATCAGTTGGAAGACGGCAACATTGAGCCGGCTCGCCACTCATTCGCCACTGATTTTCAAAATGTACGGCGATTCCCGTCGACGAGAATCCCGCTGGATCCTTCTCGATAAGAGCATAAAGCTGGCTCAACGAGAAAGCATTACAAGCTCTATCGAGATCCTTCACCTGCAACGAGGATGCCGAGCCCCTCAAGAAATGCCGGACTTCATCAATCAAACGGCTAACCAGTTCGAAATCCTTTCTGTCCCGAGGGGAGCCTCGAAAACAATCGTTCAAATGAGATTCATACAAAAGCTTGAACTCATTGCCGTATTTTTTCCTCGTTTCTTCGATTTGTCGGCAACAGGACTTGAAAGTTCTTCGCCCCGACACCCGTTGATTCCAAAGATTCCTTCGAACGACACGCCCAACGTTAATGTCACCACCGAAAACGTTACCGACCAAAAGGTCGAGAATGCGCTTTTTCTGAGGAGGATGCAGATTCGATCGCTCAAGAAGTCCACCCTCGTCTTCAAACCAGATTCCATTTTTTGCAGTCCTCACCTCTTCGTAGTACCGTTCTGCGAGTTTGAGAAACAGTCCGACGTCTTCGTTTCCAAGAACTTGCGTCAGATAACGCCGTCCTTGATTCACTCCGGGAGCATCTTCATCACGACAAAGGCCTCTCAAGTGATACCAATCCCGCGCGGAATTACGATCAAGAACACGTTGAAGAACATACGCGCTCCAATAATGACGCAACGACAAGGGAGCCTTACGTCTGGAGTCACGATCAGTATGAAGGAGCACCTCGTCCAGACCGGCCTCCAGTTCGAAATCCTTCTCGACGAACTTCTCAGCCCAATCCATCCACTTCTCGGCATACAAAGCCGTCAAGGACCGCGGAGACAAAAGCAATGTATGATCAACCGGAGGGCGACGGTTGTTTTGATCTTCGTAAGGAGGAATCGTGTCTTCAGGGGGAAGCTCACTCAAGGTGGCGATCACATCGAAGGAGGACTCGAATGCACGAATTACACTGTTGATACGCCTCCGTTCTACCCCGGCTCCTGGATGAAAATACTTGAAGGCCCTGACAAGCACGTTTTTCAGCCGTTTTTCATCAAAACGACCACCGTTTTTCATCTCCTTAGAGTTGAAATACCACCTCAATGCCCTCAGTTGAAGATTGGAGAGATTCGAGAGACAGCGCCAGAGTCTTTCGATTCCGCCGAACGCAACAGCGACATCATCGAGACGGACATCCTTCTTCATGTCCTCGAGGATTTCTTGCTGATAGCGTCTTCTGTGACGGTGCCCAAGATTCAGTTGATTATCAAGCGCCTTGGCACTATTCGATATGATCTCGAACGCATCTTCATACAACCTTGCCTCATACGAAGAGCCTTTTCCAAAACACGTTTTTAGATAATTCCGAAACTCTTTTTTCGTCGGAAGATTCGAATTCATCTTACTGATGACATCGGCATTCTGAGACAAACGCCCCCACTCTTCTCCAAGATCAGCCTCTGGTCGGAATAAGAGGGCGAGTCTATTGAAATTATGGAACACGGTGGAATCCAACCCCGACAAGGTCTCGAGATCCAGGTCCAGATCCGATTCCAAGCGGTTGTAACCGCGTCGCTTGAGATAACCTCCGACGGCCGAAAGCATCAAACGTCGTTGAGCCTCTCCAACAGACAGACCTGCGAGCGCCAAACGCCTGTCTATGATGAGAAAGGCAAGCTTCCTCACCAGGGACCGACGCTTGTACCCTCGAACGCGATGCCGAGCGGCGGTTCGCTCCCTCATCGCGAATTTGAAGGGGACGGGAGGCATCGTCAGGGTAAGCGCGCGACGACTCTCCGTCACACCCTCCCCATCAAGAGACTTCTTGATTATGAAAACGCCCGTCGCCTTCGCGCCGAGGTCCACCGACAAAGTGAAAAAGGATTTGGAGACAGGGGAGGAGCAGTTCAACTTCATGTTCAGCGCCTGAAAAGGAATGGGAATGGAGGCATACTGAAACA
>CAJMRV010000166.1 GCA_905215795.1 uncultured bacterium
GTTGTCGGAAAAATCTCGGAAGAAGGCTCTCAGAGCCTCTTCTCACATACCCGATATTGTAGCAGTCTTGTCGTTCAGGCCACGAGATATTCCGCGCGGAGGGACTTTCCCGTAGGGGTTTTCAAAGGGCGGTGCCGGAGGCGCTCAGAAGGCCTTGTCGTCCTTCAGCACCTCGACGCCTTCGGGAGGCGTGAATTCAAAGCGGGAGGCGGCGGGAAGCGCCTTTTCATAGGAGGTGAAGCGCACGGCGGTCTTCTGACCGAAGGCGTCCTCAAGGGTGAGCGAGGACGGGCGTCCTTCCGCATCGAGCACGAGGCGCACGCTCTTGTAGAGCGACTCGGGCGTCTTCGGGGTGAGCACGAGCGTGTCCGCGCCCACGGCCTCGACCTTCCAGTGGTCTCGCCACGAGGACGAGCCGAGGAGCACGGCGGCCGGTGAGTTCTCAAGCGAACCGCCCGCAGGCTTGGAGACGGCCTGCTCGAGGTCGGGTTCGTAGATCCAGAGGCGGCGGCCGTCGCTCACGACACGCTGCTCCTCGGGGGTCTTGTAGTGCCAGTCGAAAGAGCGGGGACGCAGGATGGCGAAGTCGCCCGTCGAGACGACGGGGGCGCCGCCCTCGGCGGTGGTGAGCGTCTGCTCGAAGGCGCCGGCGAGTCCGCCGAGCTTCTCGAGGCGTCCGAGAAGGACCCCGGCGGCGTCCGGAGCGGCCGCGGCGGCGCAGTTGGCGGCGGCGACGAGGGCGAGGAGCCCCGTCTTCAGGAGGGTCGTCGTTTTCAAAGGGATCATGGCGGTTTTCACTCGCTTCGGAAATGGGGTCGGTCGGAGGCGGCTCAGATGTCGCCGCGGTTCTCGACGAGGATGTCGCGCTTGCCGGTGGAGTTGGCGCGGCTCACGATGCCCGCGGCCTCCATCGCCTCGATGAGGTTGGCGGCGCGGTTGTAGCCCACGCCGAGGCTCCTCTGGACGAACGAGATCGACGGACGGCGTTCCGTGAGGACGACGTCGACGGCCTTGTCGTAGAGCGGGTCCTCCTCGCCGGCGCGGCGCGTGCCGGAGCCGCCGGCATCCTCGTCGACGGGCTCCTCGGTGACGCCCTCGACGTATTCGGGGGCGCCGTACTCACGGAGCGAATCAACGGCGCGGGCGACCTCGCCGTCGGAGACGAAGCAGCCCTGGATGCGGGTGAAGAGGTTCTCGCCGAGGCGCTTGAAGAGCATGTCGCCGTTGCCGAGCAGGCTTTCGGCGCCATTGCCCCCGAGGATGATCCTCGAGTCGAGCGCGGAGGCGACCTGGAAGGAGATGCGGGTGCCCACGTTCGTCTTGATCAGGCTCGTGACGACGTCGGTGGACGGACGCTGCGTGGCCAGGATCAGGTGGATGCCGGCCGCACGGGCCTTCTGCGCGATGCGGGTGATCTCGCCCTCGACCTCCTTGCGGTTGGTGAGCATCAGGTCGGCGAGCTCGTCGATCACGCAGACGATGTAGGGCCAGCGCTCGAGCGGTTCGCCGGCGCTCTGACCGTCCTCGGCGGGGAGCACGAGCGGGGTGCCGCGGCGTTCGGCCGCACGGACCTTCTCGTTGTAGGTGACGAAGTGGCGCACGCCCACGCGGGCCATGACCGAGTAGCGGCGGTCCATCTCGCGGGTGATCCACTTGAGGGCCATGGCCGCCTTGCTCATGTCGGTGATCACCGGGGTGAGCAGATGCGGGATGCCGTTGTAGGGCGAGAACTCGAGCATCTTCGGGTCGATCAGGACGAGGCGCAGTTCGGTGGGGTCGCAGTGGTGGAGCATCGTCAGGAGCATCGAGTTGATGCCCACGGACTTGCCCGAACCGGTCGTGCCGGCCACCAGCAGGTGGGGCATCTTGGCGAGGTCGTAGACGTAGGGCTTCCCGGAGATCTCCTTGCCGAGCGCGAGCGGCAGGAGCCAGGGCTTGTCGGGCCTGGCGTACTGCTCGGAGTCGAGCACCTCCTTGAGGCGGACCATTTCGCGCACCGGGTTCGGAATCTCGAGCCCGATGTAGCGGGTCCCGGGCACGTTCGCGACGTAGCGCACGGAACGCACGCCGAGCGCGCGGCGCAGGTCGTCCTTGACGCCCTCGATCTGGGCGCCCTTGACGCCCGGGGCGGGTTCGATCCAGTACTGGGTGATCACGGGGCCGGTCTGGGCGCCCATCACCTGGGCCTCGATGTTGAAGCTCTCGAGCTTGGAGACGATGGTGCGGCTCATCAGTTCGAGGTCGGCCTTGGCGTCGCTCGTCTCGGATGGCCTGGCCTCGTCGAAGACCTCGAGCGAGAGGCGTCCGTCGCGGCTCGGGGCGACGCGGCCCGGAACCGGCTCGCTGAAGAGCGGCTCGACGGGGACGGCGCGCACGGAGGCGGCGGGTGTGGAGGCAGCTGACGTTCCGGTGGCGGGCGCCGGATCGGCGGCCCTGGAAACAGAAACGGAAACGGGAGTGGGATCAGCGGCGGCGGGCAGCGGGGCGGCGCTCCGGCCCGAGGGCTCGCTCGTCAGGGCGGTCCCACCGAGTTCATCGGTCGCGCGGCCCGTGAGCTTCGCGATGATGCGGCGGTCGACGAAGGCGCCGATCCGCTCGGCGAGGTCGACCCAGCGGAAGTCGACGAGGAGCGAAAGTCCGAAGAGGATGAGCCAGGCGAAGAGCAGCATCGAGAGGCCGTAGCCCACGAAGTGGCGCACGGCGAAGGCGAGGCCGTCGCCGAGGATGCCGCCGGGGGCGCCCGGCAGGTAGCCGCCGAAACCCCTGAAGGCGAAGGCCTCCATGCAGCACGCACCGATCAGGATCGCGACGAACCCGATGAAGGCGACGACGCGGGGCTCCCTGGCGCCCACGGGTTCGGAGCGGTGGCGCCAGCTCTGCATGAGCGTCCTGAACGAATAGATGGTGGCCATCAGAAGGCCGAGCACGAAGCACCAGGCCGAAAGACCGAAGGCGGTGTAGAGGAAGTCGGCGACGTAGGCCCCGACCACGCCGCACCAGTTGCCGGGGGCGGCGTTCGTGACGAACGAGAAGGCGGGGTCGTCCTTGGAGTAGCTCAGCAGGCAGGCCGCCGTGATGAGCGTGAGCATGAGCGTGATCACGCACGTCCAGCGCCACAGGAAGCGGATCGTACCCGTGAGGAAGCGCCAGACCAGGCCTCCGAGCACCTTGAGCGGGTGCGGATCCTCGGGCCCGGGGGCGGCGGTCTTCTTTTTCTTTGACTTGTTCTCTTTGCTCATAGGACTCGACGCCGCGGACCGGGCGCCTGGCTCTTTCAATGGAAACGATACCGTTATTTTATTCAATCCCAAGGCGGCCGAAGAAATCGGGTTTAACCTTTGATTCAACTTCTTTACTAACTTTAACAGGGAAATTAGTACAATGTGATGGTTATTCTTTTTTAGTGCGCCTTTATCAGACGCAGGGAACCGTCCGGTCTGCGGCTATCGCCCGGACGTCCTTTTCCCACGCCCCGGAGCGTCCCGAAAGGCACGCCGAGCCGGGGCGTCTTCCCCTCCAGAGGAGACATTCAATCATGGAAACCATCCGCCGCCGACTCATCGTCATCGGTTCCGGCCCCGCCGGCTACACCGCCGCCATCTACGCGGCCCGGGCCAACCTCAAGCCCATGCTCATCACCGGCATGGAACAGGGCGGCCAGCTCATGACCACCACCGAAGTCGACAACTG
>CAJMRV010000167.1 GCA_905215795.1 uncultured bacterium
CGAAAAAGGCGTCCCGGCAGGACGGTCAGATGTCGGTGACGACGGTGTTGAGACGCGGGAGCGGCTCCCTCAGGCTCGGGAGGATCGGCTCCATGATCATGCCGTCGAGCGGATCGGCGCCCTCGTCGAGCGTCGCATGGATCCCTTCGACGATGAAGCCCGCGGCGCGGTCGATCGCCTCGGCGAGCGTGGCCCCCGACAAAAGACTCCCGGTGAGCACGCTCGAGAATCCGTCCCCGGTGCCCGGCACGTGTGCGGGAAGGAACGGCTCCTCGACGCGGTACAAACGCGAGAGCTCCGCATCGTAGGCGAGCACCGAGATGCGGTCCTTCCTCCCGTCGACAGGCACGCCCGTGATCACCACGCGGCGCGGCCCCATGGCGGCCAGGCGCTTGAGAAGGACGACCACCTCTTCGTCGGTGTAATGGTTCTTGTAGGGTTCGCCGAGCAGATAGGCGACCTCGGTGAGGTTCGGCGCGATCACGTCCGCGCGTTCAACGAGTTCGCGCATCTTCGCGACGAGCGATTCATCGAACCCGGTGTAGAGCCGTCCGTTGTCCCCCATCACGGGGTCGATCACCACTTCCGAAAGGGTGCTTCCGAAACGGCGGAGCGCCTCCTTGACGATGTCGACCTGGCGGGGCGAGCCCAGGTAGCCCGTGTAGACCGCGTCGAACGTCACGCCGAGCTGCGACCAGCTCTCAAGCATGGGGAGCATCGTGTCGGTGAGGTCCGTGAACGTGAAGTGCGGGTACTGCGTGTGCGCCGAGAGCAACGCCGTCGGCAGGGGATACACCTCGAAGCCCATGGTGGTCAGGATGGGCGTGACCACCTTGAGCGAGACACGGCCGTGCGAGCACAAGTCATGGATGGCGAGGACTTTCTTAACGGATCGGGTCATGGTCTTGATCTGCTTGTCTTGGAAGGAATGCATGGGACTGAGGCTGTCCATTATAAGAGTGCTCCCGGACCTCATGGGGCCGGGAGCACCGTATTCGCAGTCCTCTAGGGACGAATGACTAGACGGAGGCGGGTCCGGTCAAACCGGAGGACTCCCCCACTCCGTCAAAACTCAGAAAAGCGAGAGCTGGCCGTCGCCGGCATCTTCATCGGGCTTCTTCTCCGCGGCCTTCGTCCTGCGCTTTTTCACCGTCTTCTTCACCTCGGGCGCCTTCTCCGAGACCTTCGGAGCGGGCTTCTCTTCGGAAGCCGCAGCCTGTGCTTCGGGTTCCAACGAGGTGGATTCCGCCGAAACGGCGGCTTCGACGGGTTCGGATTCCACAGGCGACTCGGAAGCCAAGGGCGTTTCAGCGGGGACGACGCCCGATTCGGCCGCGGTGAGGAGCGCCGTGAAGGCGTCCTCATCGATGACGTTCAGGCCGAGCGCATTGGCCTTCTCGAGCTTGGAGCCCGCGTTGGCGCCCACGACGACGTAGTCGAGCTTGGCGCTCACCGAGCTCATCACCTTGGCGCCCAAGGCGATCAAGCGGTCCTTGGCCTCGTTGCGACCCATCGTCGAGAGCGTGCCCGTGAGGATGAAGTTCTTCCCCTCGAGCGGACTCGGCGCGGCCCCGGCCTCGGGAACGGGCCAGTGCACGCCGCGTTCGACGAGCGCCTCGATCACGGCGCGGTTGTGGGGTTCCTTGAAGAACGAGACGAGGCTCTCGGCGATGATCCCGCCGATGCTCTCCACCTCGAGGAACTCCTCCTCGGTGGCGTTCTCGATGGCGCCGAGGGTGCGGAAATGCTGTGCGAGCAGCAGCGCGGTCTGCTCGCCCACGTGGCGGCAGCCAAGCGCGAAGATGAACCTCGCGAGCGTCGTCTCCCTCGCCTTGTCGATCGCGGCGAGGAGGTTCGAAGCGGTCTTGTCGCCCAGGCGACGCTCCGGCTTTTCCGTGTCGCGCGTGGCGTTGGTCGGCGCGGTGAGCTCCTCGAAGGTGAGGCTGAAGATGTCGGCCGGGGTCTTGAGGAGCCCCTCGCCGACGAGCAGCGTCACCATCTTCTCGCCCAGGCCGTCGATGCCCATGGCACGGCGGGAGGCGAAGTGGATGATGCCGAGGGTCTGCTGGGACGGGCAGAAGAGACCGCCCGTGCAGCGCATGTCCTTTTCCTCCTCGTCGCGGAACGTGGCCGAACCGCAGACCGGACAGGTCGAGGGCATCTCGAAGTCGACGGCGTCGCCAGGACGGCGTTCCGGAATCACGCGGAGCACCTCGGGGATCACGTCGCCGGCGCGGCGCACGACGACCGTGTCGCCGATCTTGAGGCCGAGCTCACGGATGTGCTCCTCGTTGTGGAGCGTGGCGTTGGAGACGGTCACGCCGCCCACGAACACCGGGCGCAGGCGCGCCACCGGAGTGAGGCGACCGGTGCGGCCGACCTGGATGTCGATCGCCTCGCAGACCGTGAGGGCCTCTTCGGGCGGGTACTTGTGGGCGCACGCCCAGCGGGGCTCGCGGGCGAGGAAGCCCAGGCGGGACTGGAGCGAGAGGTCGTCGACCTTGTAGACGACGCCGTCGATGTCGAAGGGGAGCTTGTCGCGGCCCTCCTGGACCTCGTCGTGGAAGCGCGCGAGCGCTTCGGGACCCTTGACGACGCGGCGGGTCGAGGCGACCGGGAAGCCCCAGGAGGCGAGCCGGTCGAGCACGCCGCTCTGGGTCGTGCCGACGGCGGGACCGACGACTTCGCCCAGGGCGTAAGCGTAGAAATGGAGACGGCGCGAAGCCGTGACGGTCGGGTCGAGCTGGCGGAGCGTGCCCGCCGCGGCGTTGCGCGGGTTGACGAAGAGCTTGGCGTCCTGTTCGGCCTGGCGGCGGTTGAGGGCTTCGAAGTCGTCGCGGTGCATGATCACCTCGCCCCTGACCTCGAGCACGGACGGGATCCCCTCGCCCCTCAACTTCAGGGGGAGCGTGCGGATGGTGCGCACGTTGGCGGTCACGTCCTCGCCGACGACGCCGTCGCCGCGGGTGGCCGCGCTCACGAGGACGCCGTCTTCATAGCGGAGGTTGCAGGCGAGGCCGTCGAACTTGAGTTCGCAGTCGTAGACGACGGCCGGATCCCCTTCCTCGAGGCCGAGCTCGTTCCTCACGCGGCGGTCGAAGGCGTAGGCGCCCTCGGCCGAGAAGTCGGTCTCAGTGTGGATCGAGAGCATGGGCACCTTGTGGGTGACCTTGACGAGGTCCGAGCGGGCCTCGCCGCCCACGCGCGACGTGGGCGAGTTGGCGCTCTTCATGTGCGGGAACTTCGCCTCGAGCGCGCTCAGCAGTCGGAACACGCGGTCGTACTCCGCGTCGGGGACCGACGGGCGGTCGAGGACGTAGTACTCGTGGTTCCAGCGTTCGAGAAGGTCCTCGGCACGGGCCATCAGGGGGCCGGCCGCGGCGGCGTCGAGTCCGTCGACGTTGTCGGCGTCGAGCGTGTCGAAGGAGGTCTTGGTCGCGTCGGACATGTCTTGTCTTCCTAATCGTCTTGTTCGTGAGGGGCGCCGCGCCGGAAGGCGGGCGCCTCGTTGAAGGTAGCTTAATAGTACCTCGAAGCGGCTCCGCCGGCGCTCCTTCGCACATGAAGACGTGAACCGCGGGGGCGCGTCCCCCGAATCGAGTAGAGGGGAGCACTCTCGGTGCTCCTCCCC
>CAJMRV010000168.1 GCA_905215795.1 uncultured bacterium
GCGCCTGATCGGCCGCTACGTCACCCATTTCTGGGTCTGGGTGGAGACCTGGTCGCTCGCGATCAAGGACAGTCTGTGCGGTTTCCGTGTCTACCCGGTCGAGGAGGCCCTCGCGGCCGCCCGCTCCGGTCGGATCGGCCGGCGCATGGACTTTGACCCCGAGATCATGGTGCGCATGTACTGGCGCGGCTGCGACGTGCACTTCCTGCCCACCCGCGTGATCTATCCCGAGGGCGGCATCTCCCACTTCGACATGGTCGCCGACAACATCCGCATCGCCCGGATGCACACGGGCCTCTTCTTCGAGTCGCTCGTCAAGGCGCCGGCCCGTCTGTTCCGCAGGCGGAGCCGCCACTGGTCGGAGATGCGCGAGCGCCGGAGCCCCCGTGGGACGCTCGGCTTCAAGATCCTCTGCGCCGTGCACCGCATCGGCGGGCGCGGCCTCTTCCGCGCGGGCCTCGCGCCCGTCGTCCTCGGCATGTGGGCCACGGGCGGCGCGCAGCGCCGCGCCTCGAAGACGTTCCTCGGACGCGTCGAGGAGCGCCGCCGCGAGCTCGGCATGACGCCTTCGCACGTGGGCTCCCTCACCCAGTTCATGAACTTCGGCGAGTCGATCCTCGACCGGATCCTCGCCTGGAAGGGCGAGCTCACGATCGGCGGCGACATCGCCGTCGCCGACGAGACCACCCGCAGGACGCTCTTTTCGGGCGCCGACGGACGCGGCCGCCTGATCCTCGTCTCGCACCTCGGTGTGATCGACGCCTCGAGGGCGGTCTGCGAACGCGAGGGCCTCAGGAAGATCAACGTGCTCGTCTTCGACAAGCACGCACCCGGGTTCAAGGCCATGATGGAGGAGGTCGCCCCCGACTCCCGCATGAACATCATCCCCGTCGACGCCATCGGCATGGACACCGCGATCATGCTCCGCGAGGCGGCCGACCGCGGGGAATGGGTGGCGATCGCCGCCGACCGCGTCCCCGTCGGATCGGGGGCGGAGGTGCGCGTCGTCGAGGCGGACTTCCTCGGACGGCCCGCGCCGTTCCCGATCGGTCCGTACGTGCTCGCGCAGGTGCTCGAGTGCCCCGTGATCACGATGTTCGTCGTCCATGAGGACGGCCGCCTCGTGCTCAAGGCCGAGCCCTTCGCGGATTCCCTTCCGAAGGTGCCGCACCGCGAACGCGAACTGCGTTATCGTGAGTGGGCCGGCCGCTATGCCGAGCGCCTCGAGAAGGAGGCCGTTGAGCACCCGGCCGACTGGTTCAATTTTTATGATTTCTGGCATGAGGCGGAGCCCCTGCCGGGAGACAACCGATGACGAGATTCAAAGAGAACGGACTTCCCAGCGCGAGCATCGAGGTGCTGCCTTCGTTTCATGACGCCGACCCGATGTGCGTGGTCTGGCACGGCAACTACCTGCGCTTCTTCGAGCGCGCCCGCGAGGAGCTCTTCCGCAGTATCGGATACGACTACCGCGCTATGACCGAGTCGGGCTACATGTGGCCGATCGTCCACGTCGACATCGACTACCGCGGCCCCATGCTCGTGGAGACGCCGGCCATCGTCACGGCCCGCTTCCTCGAGTACGAGAACCGCGTCGTCGTGGGCTACGAGGTCCGTGACAAGGCTTCGGGCAAGGTGCTCACGCGCGGCCGCACGATCCAGATGGCGGTGGACGCCCGCACCCATGAGGGCCAGCTCGTCTCCCCGCGCATCCTTTTCGAGAAGCTCGGCGTGGAGTACCCATGGTGAAGCCCGTTCCGTTTTCCTCCCTGATCAAGTCCGCCGCCGCGGTGGTCGCCGCGTCGCTTCTCCTTGCGGCGCCGCTTCCCGCGTCCGCCGCTGGTGATTCCGCCGCTTTGCAGGAGCTCGACGCCCCCACGCGTGAGGTCGCCGAACGCCTCCTGAGGAATCCGCTTCATGAGGCCTCCTTCAAGCAGACCCGGGTCATGAAGGCCCAGGGGCTCGAACTCCATTCGGAGGGCCGCTTCAAGGTCCTGCCCGACGGAGGGCTCGAATGGATCCAGACCGAACCCTTCCGCCAGAGGATCGAGATGAAGGGGACGCACCTCGTCATGCAGGTCGAGGACGACCCCGCCGAGACCCTCGACATGTCCGCCAATCCCGCCCTTTATTCAGTCGCCGACGTCCTGCGCGGCGTCATGACGGCGGACCTCGCCTCGCTTTCCCGGCACTTCACCGTGCATCGGTTGGAAGACCGGGCCGGGCGCTGGGAGCTCGAGCTCGTCCCCCGCGGGGACGTCCTCTCCAAGGTGGTTTCGCGGATCGTGCTTTCGGGCCGCCGCGTCCTCGAGGTGGTGAGGCTTTTCGACGCCGCGGGCGACGTGACCTACATGGAGGTCGACCCCGAGTGAGGGGGACGGTCCCGGAGACGCACAGATGAAGCCCGATGAAATGAAGAACAACGCCGTGCCGGGCCCCCTGGGGGCCTGGTTGTGGTGCGCCGTCGTCCTCGTGATGGCGGTGTTCCTCGTGCTCGGCTTCCGCAACGCGTGCGTCTCCTCGGACGTCATGGAGCTGCTGCCCGCCGTCGAGACCCGTGCCGGCGCCCCCTCGGAGACGCTCGTCCCGAGGTACGCCGAACGCCTTTCCGAAAGACTCGTCTGGGTGGTCAGGGGTGATCCCGCGGCCGCCCGCGACCTGCGTGCGGGACTGCTCGGAACCGGGGCCTTCGCTTCGATCGAGGGGCCCGTCACCGAAGCCTCCCGGAGGGACTGGTACGAGGGCGCCCTGAAGACGCGCCTCGCCACGCTTCCCGACGAATCCTTCCTCTCGGATCCCGCACGCGCGGCACGCCGCGTGCTCTCGCGCGTCTTCTCGCCCGTGGGCGCCCCTTCGGCGTCCGAGCTCGCAGCGGACCCGCTCCTGCTCGTGCGCTCGGCCGCCTCGGGTGCGGGCGGCTTCACCGTGGCCGACGACTGGATCGCCGTGAAGGACGGCGACGGGTCGACCTGGTACGTGCTCTCGGGCACGCTCAAACCGGGCGCCGCCTCGGGCATGAAGGCCGAGGGTCTCGTCCACGCCTTCGACGACGTCGAGTCCTCCGTCGCCGCGTGTCATCCCGGACTCACGACGGCTCGCCAGGGGGCGGTCTTCTACTCGGCCGAGGCCGCACGCACCGCACGCTCGGACATGACGCGCCTCGGCGGCCTCTCGATGGTGGCCCTCGTCGCGCTGCTCTGGTTCGCCTTCCGGAGCCTGCGCCCGGTCGCGCTCTGTCTTTTCTCGATCGCCGCGGGCGGCATCGCCGGCGCGCTCGCCACGCTGTGGGTCTTCGGTTCGCTCCATGCGGTCACGCTCGTCATGTGCCTGAGCCTCGTGGGGCTCTGCGCCGACTACACCACCTACTACGTTTCACGACGCCGTTTCTTCGGGGACGTTGAATCCCCCCGGCGGAGCCTCCTCGTGCTCCGCCCGAGCCTGCTCCACGCCTTCATCAGCACGGCGGCCGCTTACGGCGTCATGGCCGCGGCCCCGTTCCCGGGGCTCCGCCAGCTCGCCGTCTTCGCGGTGGCGGGCCTCTCGGCGTCCTGGCTCCCTTGCCACAGCCATCAAGAAGATAGGCGACTATGACGTCATCATTGGCGGAC
>CAJMRV010000169.1 GCA_905215795.1 uncultured bacterium
CGGTTGGTGGTGTGAGAGGGGAGGAGCACCGAGAGTGCTCCCCTCTACTCGATTTTCCCGCATTTCCCATCCGGGACGACCACACCGGCTCCCACTCACGCCGCTGGCGTCTTTTCCGTCCTCCCCTCCGCCCGTGCGGGAACCTTCCCGAGGCCGCCCCCGCCGCGTCAATCCCCTATAATTAACGCCGTTCAGATCATCAACCATTTCCGGAAAACGCAAAGCACCATGTCCAACTGCACGGTTTCCCACGCCATCTCCGAGACGACGGTCCTCGGCAAGACGACCGAATACGTCGACAGCTACCGTCCCGACCTCCTCTATCCGATCGAGCGCTCGCTCGGGCGCAGCGCCCTCCCGCTCAAGCACTTCCAGGGCTACGACCTCTGGCGCCTCTACGAGGTGACGTGGATCGACGACATGGGCCTCCCGCACGACGCCGTGGGCACGCTCAAGGTGCCTGCGACGAGCGACTATATCGTCGAGTCGAAGTCGCTCAAACTCTATGTGGGGAGCTTCACGCAGACCGTCTTCCGCGACGCCGCCCACGTGGCCGAAACCATGAAGAAGGACCTCGACGCGACCCTCAAGTGCGAGGTCGAGGTGGAGCTCTTCGAAGTCGACGGCACGGTGCCCGCCCCGTTCTCGATCCAGGCCGACACGGCCGTGCTCCTTGAAAAGGAAGTGCACCTCGAAAAACCGCTCACGGTCTACGAGACGGATCCGAAACTGCTGCGCCTTGATCATGAACACCCCGCGCTCGTCCACGAGACGCTCTCGACGAACCTCTTCCGTTCGCGCTGCCCCGTGACGGGCCAGCCCGACCACGCCACGGTCACGATCGAGTACCGCGGCCCGAAGCTCGAGCACGAGTCGCTCCTCGCGTACCTCGTGAGCTTCCGCCACCACCAGGGCTTCCACGAGCAGTGCGCCGAACAGATCTACACGGACATCATGCTCTTGGGCACGTTCGACGCCCTCGTCGTCACATGCGCCTTCACGCGCCGCGGCGGCATCGACATCTCGCCCGTGCGCACCTCCGAGATGTCCATCCTCCAGAACCTCCCCGAACGCCGCTACCGCCAGTAAACGGACGGCCGCCGCGGTTCCCGGACAGGAAAAGTGAAGAGGGACGCCCGTCAAAGGCGTCCCTTCGTCATTTCATCATCTTGTCATCTCATCATTCCGTCATTTAAGGGGACCGCACGGATCCACCATCAATCCGACTTCAGACCTCGAATCTGAAACCAATCAGACACCACCAACGCCTCCCCGAGATTCCTTCAAAGACACGGTCCCCAGCCACAGCCCCGCTGCGGGGACAAGGAATGACACACCGAAGGCCCCGGAAAAAGAAAACGTAACCGGATGCATCACGCCATGACACGAAACGGCGGGCGGCGTTATACTTTCCCTGAATTTGAAACGGAGTCCCGATTTGAGGGACTCCGTTCCATGTTCGACGAATCAGGAGTGACGCCATGGCTTACAACACCCGACAAAAAGACGCGCTCGTCGAGCTTCTCGAAGCGAGCCGGGGGTGCGGACTGAGCGCGGTCGAGATCCACCGCCGGCTGCAGACCCCGGAGTTCTCCGTGGGACGCACGACGGTGTACCGTCTTCTCGACGCGCTCGTCGCCGAAGGCCGCGTGCGCCGCTACGACGAACAGGGTTCACGCGAACGGAAGTACGAGTGGATCGAGGACGAGGGCACGTTCGACGTACGTTGCGCGGGCTGTCGGAAGATCTACCACCTCCGTTGCGATGCGTTCGCCCGCATGCAGCACGAGCTGCGCGAGCACCTGTTCTCCTCCCACGGCTTCAAGCTCGACGCCGGGGCGCCGCTCTTCGAGGGGTGGTGCCCGCAGTGCCGCGTGAAGAAGGCCTTCGAGGAGTTCGACAGGCAAAACGACAAGGCCGGCGGCGTCGGGAAGACCCCGCGCCGCGGCTGAGCGGACCCGGCCCGGATTCCATCTTGACCCCGACACCCTTCATCATCCCGGACGCGCAGAAGACTGCGGACGCACCGCTCCAAGGCCGGTGCGCCGCCTCCGACGCGCCCTCAAGACAAGGAACGAAACACATCATGGCCGACAAGACCGTCTTTACGAAAACCATCCTCGGCGCCGCCCTCGCGGCGGGCGCCCTGGCCCTCTCCCTTCCGCAGGGCGCCGCGGCCGCGGGCTGCGACCTCCACGTGATCAACACGCTTTATCCCTCGCACGACTTCGTCAAGGAGATCGGCGGCGAGGCCGTCTGCTCGAAGCTTCTTCTGAAGCCCGGCCAGGAGGCGCACACCTATGAACCCAGCCCCCGCGACATCCGTGAGATCGCCGCCTCTGACCTCCTCGTCTACAACGGCGGGGACAACTCCGAGTGGGTCGAATCGATGTTGAAGTCGCTCGGCAAGAAGGCCCCGAAGGCCGTCGCCATGACCGACATGGTCCCCGTCGTCGAGGAGACGCTCGTCGAGGGGATGGAGGACGACGATGACCACGATCACGACCATGACCACGCCGGCGTGGCGGAGGATCATGACCATGACCACGACCACGATGCCGATGAAGCGAAGAACCATGACCACGATCATGATCATGACGCCGACAAGGACGACGATGACGACAAGGAGATCGACGAACACGTCTGGCTCTCCCCGAAGAACGCCGTCCTGATCGTCCAGGGCCTCACCAAGGAGCTCTCCGAGCTCGACCCGAAGAAGGCCCCCGAATTCAAGGCCCGCTCCGAGGCGTACATCGCCAAGCTCGAGGCCCTTGACCGCGAGTACAAGGCCGTGATCGACTCCTCGAAGAAGAAGACCCTCGTCTTCGGCGACCGCTTCCCGTTCCGTTATTTGACGGACGCCTACGGGCTGAAGTACTATGCGGCCTTCCCGGGCTGCTCCGCTCAGGTCCAGGCCTCCGCGAAGACGCTCGCGTTCCTCACCGAGAAGGCCCGCGACCTCAAGACGCCAGTCGTGCTCGAGATTGAAAGGAGCAACGGCCGGATCGCCCACACCGTCGCAAAGCCCTGCGGCGCCAAGGTCATGACGCTCCACTCGATCCACAACCTCTCCCCTGAGGAAATCAAGAACGGGGAGACCTACCTCTCGCTCATGAAGAAAAACCTCGAGGTTCTCAAACGTGCCCTCAACTGACGCGCACGCCGTCGGGACGCCCCTGATCACGCTCAGGGGCGCCGCCTTCGGCTACGGTTCCAAACGCATCCTTGAAAACGTGGACTTCACGCTCGCCCGCGCGGACTTCGTCGTCCTCGTGGGCGAAAACGGCGCCGGGAAGAGCACCTTTGTCGAGGGGCTGCTCGGCTTGAAAAAGCCCGTCGAGGGGACCCGCACGGTCTCCCCGGCGCTCGAGCGCTCGGGCGTGGGTTATCTCGCCCAGGCCAACGACGACCAGAAGGACTTCCCCGCCACCGTGCGCGAGGTGGTCACCACGGGACTCGCAAGAAGCCGCGGCTGGCGGCTCTGGAAGAGCCCGGAGGAGAAAGCGCGCCTGAAGACCGCCCTC
>CAJMRV010000170.1 GCA_905215795.1 uncultured bacterium
GATCATCCTCCGAGATAGGCTTCCTTGACCTTGGGATCTTTGAGGAGTTCCTGCCCCGGGGCTTCGGCGACGACGCGGCCGACTTCGAGTACATAGGCGTAGTGCGCGATGGACAGGGCCGCGAGGGCGTTCTGTTCCACGAGCAGCACGGTTTTGCCTTCGGCGTTGATCTTCAGGATGATGTCGAAGATTTCCCTCACCAGCAGCGGGGCGAGGCCGAGCGAGGGCTCGTCGAGCATCACCAGATCCGGGCGGCTCATGAGCGCGCGGCCCACGGCGAGCATCTGCTGTTCGCCGCCGGAGAGCGTGCCGCCTTTCTGCCAGCTGCGTTCCCTGAGCCGCGGGAACAGGTTGTAGACCCAGTCGATGTCCTGCGCGATCCCTTCCTTGTCGTTACGGATATACGCGCCGAGCATGAGGTTTTCTTCGACCGTGAGGTGGGGGAGGATGCGGCGGCCTTCCGGGCTCACCGAGATGCCCCGCCGGATGATGTCCTCGGGGGATTTCCCGAGGAGCTGTTCCGTCCTGGGCTCGCTGCCGTCCCGGGTCGCCGGGGTGAACAGCACTTCGCCCTTCGTATCCTTCACGAGGCCGGAGATGGAGCGGATGACGCTGCTTTTCCCCGCGCCGTTCGCGCCGATGAGCGTGACTATCCGGCCCTGCGGGATGCGCATGCTGACGCCCTGCACCGCATGGATGCCGCCGTAGTGGACGTGGAGATCCTTGATTTCAAGCATGGCTGCTGACGTCCTCTCCGAGGTAGGCTTCGATGACCCTCGGGTTGTTGCGGATGGCGTCCGGATCGCCCTCGGCGATGAGCTGGCCGTATTCCAGCACCCAGATGTACTGGCACACGCCCATGACCACCTTCATGTCGTGCTCGATGAGCAGGATGGTCAGGTCGAACTCGTCGCGGATATGCCGGATGAAGCGCATGAGTTCGGTGCTTTCCTGCGGGTTCATCCCGGCGGCGGGCTCGTCGAGGAGCAGGAAGTCCGGGCTGGTCGCCAGGGCGCGGGCGATCTCAAGGCGCCGTTGCGCCCCGTAGGGCAGGCTCGACGCCTTTTCGTTCATGTAGGAATCGAGCGCGAGGCGGTGGATGAGGCCCTTCGCCTTCTCGCGGATTTCCTCTTCCTCGCGCCGGGCGTTGGGCAGGCTGAAGACGGGCATCCACCACTGGCTTTTGCGTCGGACCTGACAGCCGACCATGACGTTTTCCAGTGCGGTTTCGCTGCCGAAGAGCCGGATGTTCTGGAAGGTCCGGGCCATGCCCGCCCTGCAGATCCGGTGCGGCGGGAAGCCCTTCACGCTGTGGCCCTTGAACAGGATGTCGCCTTCCTGGGGGTTGTAGAAGCCGCTGATGACGTTGAAGGCCGTGGTCTTGCCCGCGCCGTTGGGGCCGATGAGCCCGGTGATGGACCCCGTGGGGATCCGCATGGACAGGTCGTTGACCGCCGTGATCCCGCCGAAGCGCATGGTCACGTGCTGCACGTCGAGCAGCAGTCCGTTCTGAGCGAAGGAGGTCATGCGCGTTTCCTCCGGGAGAAGAAGTCGAAGATGGCGTCCCAGGTGATTTCACGCATTCCCATGATGCCCTCGCGGCGGTACAGGATGATGCACAGAAGGACCAGCGAGAACACGACCATGCGCATGCCGGGGATGCCGGGGATTGCGAATCCGCCGAGGGTGATGGGGTCTTCCACGGCGCGCAGCCATTCGAGCAGGACGGTGATGACCGCGCTGCCGAGGATGCTGCCCGTGAGCGAACCGAGGCCGCCGGCCACGACGATCATGAGCACGTTGAAGGTCAGCAGGAAGGTGAACATCTTCGGGTCGATGGTGGTCAGGAGGTTGCCGAGCAGCGCCCCGCCCACGCCCGCGAAGAACGCGCCGAGGCAGAAGGAGAGCACCTTGGTCCTGAATGTGTCGATGCCCATGACCTTCGCGGCGATTTCGTCGTCGCGGATGGCCTTGAAGATGTTGCCGAAGTTGCTGCCCAGAAGCTTGACCATGCAGTACAGGGTGATGAGCAGCCACCCGTAGTTGACCAGCAGCGAGGCGTGGAAGGGGATGCCCTTGATGCCGAGGGAGCCGTTGGTGATGGGCGTCAGGTTCACGATGAGCACGCGGATGATTTCCGCGAACCCCAGCGTGGCGATGCCGAGGTAGTCGCCGCCGAGCCGCAGCACGGGGATGGCGATGAACAGACCGAAGATCGCGGCCACGAAGCCCCCGGCGACGACCGAGAACCAGAACGGCGTATGGATGACCGAGAAGGGCCAGATGATGTCCTCAAGGATCCACATCATTTCCTTCTGGGCGGCGGGGAGCACGCACAGGGCGGAAACGTAGGCCCCGATGGCCATGAACCCGGCGTGCCCGAGCGAGAACATCCCGGTGAAGCCGTAGATGAGGTTCAGGGACAGCGCGAGGATGGCGTTCACGGCGATGAGATTGAGGATCTGGACCTTGTAGCCGTCGAGGTTGGTCTCCGCCCAGACAAGGAACAGGGCCAGCAGGCCGATGGCGGCGAGGTTGAGCAGCAGGTTGCGCATGGAGGTCTTCATATCTTTTCCTCCGAACGCTGGCCGAAGAGGCCGGTGGGCCTGACGAGGAGCACGAGCACCAGCACCACGAAGGCGAACGCGTCGCGGTAGCCGGACAGGCTGGGCATGAAGGCCACGGTCATGATCTCGATGAAGCCGAGCAGCAGCCCGCCGATCATGGCGCCCTGGATGGAGCCGATGCCGCCGAGCACCGCCGCGATGAAGGCCTTGAAGCCCGGGAAGATGCCCATGTAGGGGTTGATCTGCGGGTAGCGCAGGGCCCACATGATGCCCGAGGCCGCCGCCAGCGCGGAGCCGAGCCCGAAGGCCAGCGCGATGATGCGGTCGACCCGCACCCCGAGCAGGCGCGTGGTTTCGATATCCTTGGAGATGGCCCGCATGGCCAGCCCCGGCTTGGTGCGGTGGATGATCCACAGAAGCCCGAGCACGAGCACGAAGCTGACCACGGGCACGACCAGCGTGATCGGCAGCAGCTTCAACTGCCCGAAGTTGATGGGCGTCATGAGCCATTCCGGTTGGTACACGGGGCGCGGAAGGCCGGAAAACACCACCACGGAAAGGCTTTCGATGAAGAAGGACACGGCGATGGCACTGATGAGCGCCGAAATGCGCGGGGCGTCGCGCAGGGGCCGGTAGGCGATGCGGTCCACCAGGATGCCGACGGCGCTGGCCGCGAGGATGGCCACCACCACGGCCACCCCCCAGGGCAGGAAGAATGTCGTGGTGCCGTAAAAGACGAAATAGGCCCCCAACATGAGAATGTCGCCGTGGGCGAAGTTGATCAGCCGCAATATCCCGTACACCATCGTATACCCGATGGCGATGAGGCCATACAGGGAACCCAGTGTCAGGGCATTGAAGAAGTGCTGGAAAAACATGTCCAGACTCATAGTGCCTGCCTTAT
>CAJMRV010000171.1 GCA_905215795.1 uncultured bacterium
TGCCAAAACCCAACGACAAAGCCGTCCTCCTGATGGTGCAGGTCCTCATCGACCTCTTCACCCACAAGGGCATCAAGCCGATCGACAAATACATCAAGCAGCGCATGAACAAGTTGTCGGTCTTCAACGGAGCACGCCTGAGCAGCCTCAAGACGAACCCCTACATGAGGGAGTGCCTCGCCAAGCTCTACACCGCCAACTCCCATGCACTGATCGCGGTTTTGAAGGAGTTCACCCGCTGGAACCCCGAGACGGGCGCCAAGCTCAAGGCGGGCGACGAGATCCGCGCGATTGAGGACACCTTCGCGAAGTCCGCCGACGAGAAGGAACTCAAGGCGAAACTCCTCGCAATGATCGGGAAGCTCGAACGCGGCCCCAAGGCGGGCGCCGTCTTCGCGACGCTCGTCATGCACCTCCTTTTCGTGGAGCAGGCGACCGAGGACGAACTCCTCTTCCTGAGCTCCTTCATGCATCTCGCCTGCGACCGGCTCGCGAGCGAGGAGAACTACCGCGCCGTCGTCGGGCTCATCCCCATCGAGGCGGAGTTCAAGGAGCAGCTCGTCCACAGGGACGTCTACGAAGAGGAGATCGAAAGGCTCGCCCGTGGGGTCGACGAGGAGGAGAAGCAACCGGCGGCTTCGGCCGCGGCATCGACCGACACCACCGATGCGGCTTCCGATCAGAACGACGGCAGGGCCGGCGAAGACGAAAAGCTTCCCGAACAGGAATCCAATAAGGCATCCCAAAAGGAATCGAATAAGGAACCCGGGAAGGAGTCCGACAAGGCTCCTGAAAAGACGTCCGACAAGACCACCGGCAAGAACCCGGACAAAACCCCCGCAGCCGGCGGTGGAAACGACGTGCTCGGAAAGGACGACGCCGCCGACAATGCGGCGGACGCCCCCGAGGCGCCCGTCGAGGTCCGGAAGGTCGTCCCCCGGGTCAACCACGAGTACGATCCCGTCGAGGCGCCGCGCGTCTTCCCGGGGTCCGTGCGCGTAGAAAAGCACAAGGCGCCCCTCAACGGCCGGCGCCGCTTCCTCGGGCACCTGCGCCCCGTCAACAACTGGCTCAACTTCTGCATCGACGCCGAGGAGATCGACGGCGTGTTCTACCACGTCGACCCCGCCGAGATGCGCTCGCTCTTCCCGAAGTACGGCGCCTTCAACGTGCGCTCGGTCTCGAGCCCGAGGCTCCCCCTGAAGGAGTGCGCCTTCTACGTGGCGGACATCTCCAAGGCCGAGGACATGTTCGAGAACATGGACATGACGACGCTCGCGATGCGCGACGACTACCAGTTCTTCGCCAACTACGACACGCTCAAGCGCGAACAGCGGATCGCACCCTCCTCGGAGTTCGGCCTCCATCCGATCGTGCATCCGGCCCCGGGGACCGGACGGCCCGACTTCGACAAGGCGGTCCGCGTGACCTTCGTGAAGGGTCTCGAGGAGGAACACCCCGGCTACAAGGACGCCCCGGTGCTCCTTGCGCACGACGGACTGCTCCTCGGCCCGGTGATGCTGCGCCGCGACGCGGCCGGCCACCCGACGGTGAACTTCCCGACGGGCGCCACGATGGGGCTGATCGACGGGTTCACCCCGAAGACGAACCACTCGGTCCCGACCCTTTCGATCACGGTGGACAGCCGCAACGACGAGGAGCCCGGATGGCGCCACGAATTCGAAGTGGAGCTCGCCGCCACGGCCGCCCTCACGCCCATTCGCTACGACGCGATGAGCGCCGAGACGTTGGTGAAGAAGCTCCTCGGCACCACCTCCGGGGACCGCGCCTCGCGCGAACGCCTCCTCGAGGTGGCCCGCACCGACGGGGACTCGAACTATGTCTTCACCGAAGACAAGGCCGTGCGTGAATCGCGCTACGCCCGCATCCTCAACCTCGTCAAGAACGACGGCGAGAACCAGCGCTTCATCGAGGACGTGGCCCACATCTCGCTCGAGCACCTCAAGAACGAGGACCTCGAGGAGAGCCGCCTCTTCACCGAGATCGCCAAGCGCGTCGTCGCCGACCCCGAGCTCTCCACGAGGCTCGAGGGGAACCGCATCCTCGCCTCCCAGCAGCGCGACCTCGCCGCCGAGGTCCAGAACCTCATCGAAGAGAAGGCCCGCGTCGAGGCGGAGCAGAAGGAGCTCAGCCTCAAGTTCCAGAACGACGTCGAGGCCCGCTTCAAGCAGCTCACGGCGAGGAATGAAAGCCTCGCCCGCTCCGTGAAGCAGCGCCGGAAGGAGCTCGACGTCATCAACGCGTACGCGGAGTTGAAGAGCGAGTGCGCCCTCCTCGAGGAACGCCTCACCGCCCAGCGCGAGGAGAAGGCCGCCATCGAGAAGGAGGTCCGCGACCTCGGAGCAAACCTCAAGAAGAGCGTCACCCAGTACCGCAAGTACGCCTTCGACGGCATGCTCGCCAACCAGTTCCTCGAGGCGGCTTCGCTCTGGAACCAGGAGGACGGCGAGAAGAAGGAGGCCGAACGCTTCCGCGC
Source organism: uncultured bacterium (assembly GCA_905215795.1). Taxonomy (GTDB): domain Bacteria; phylum Pseudomonadota; class Gammaproteobacteria; order Burkholderiales; family Burkholderiaceae_F; genus Sutterella. Next base: position 2,498 of record CAJMRV010000171.1, read on the forward strand.
CGTGATGGCCGTCAAGGAGGGGCACCTGCGCGGGAACGCCCTCAAGGAGCGCCTCCTGAACGGCCTCGGCGAATGGAGGGGCTACGAGCGAAACGAATTCCTGAACCTCTTCATCTGCGTGACGCAGAACTTCCTCACGGTCTTCTCCGGAGCCCCCGGCCTCGGGAAGACGTCGATCTGCAACCTCATGGGCCACATGATGGGCCTCAACCTCGTCAACGAGCGCCTCGCCTCGCCCGAGCTCTTCGAGGACCCCATGGACGCCAACCGCTACCTCCCGATCTCGGTGGAGCGCGGCTGGACCGGCAAGCGAGACTTCATCGGCTACTGGAACCCGCTCACCAAGACCTTCGAGAGCGCCGACGAACGCCGCTACCGTGCGTTCCGCCAGCTCGACGCGGAGGCCCGCGCGGGTGTGGAGAAGCTCCCCTTCCTGATGCTCCTCGACGAAGCGAACCTCTCGCCGATGGAGTACTACTGGGCGGACTTCATGAATGTGTGCGACCGCCGCGACGAATTCAGCGCCATCACGCTCGGGGACAAGCAGCAGTACCGCATCCCCGACACGCTGCGCTTCGTGGCGACGATCAACAACGACCACACCACGGAGATGCTCTCCCCGCGCCTCATCGACCGCGCGATGGTGGTCACCCTCCCCAAATTCGACTGGGACGGCATCGGCACGAACCCCCGCACCAATTCCGAAGGCCAGGCCAACCCCGACGAGATCGTGAGCTGGCAGGCCATGAAGGAGCTCTTCGGAGCGCGTGAGATCACCCGCGACCGTCTGACCATCAACCAGACCCTCACCGACGTGGTCGACCACATGAGCAAAATGGGCTTCAACATGTCCATGCGCGTGCACCGCGCATGCGAGGACTACATCTCCGCGGCGATGGACCTCTTCGAGGAGGACCGTCCCGGCGCCGCGACCGTGGCCGCCATCGACCGCGCCGTCGCCCAGAAGATCCTCC
>CAJMRV010000172.1 GCA_905215795.1 uncultured bacterium
CGTTCTCCCGGTTCTGATAAATGACGGTGTCCACAGTGCCCTCAATGTATGTCTAGTTCGAGCAGATCGTCGAGTTGAGCCGCAGCTTCGAGCTCGCCGCGGGCGACATCATCTTCACGGGCACGCCGCCCGGGGCCTCCCGCCTCGTCGTCGGCGACGAGGTCTCCTGTGGCGTTAACGGGGTCGGACAGCTTAAAATGAAAGTCGTCGAAGGCGCCCGCCCGTAATCGAAAGAGGTTATGATATTCCTTATGGATCAGGCCTGAAGCGGAACCCATCGGTTTCGCCTCAGGTCTTTTTCATTCTTTCGGGACGGGCGAGTGATGAGATAGGAGGGTAGAGCGCATGAAGAATTTGAACAACCAACCCTGGCAGGTGACCATGGCGGTCCTCTCAGTGGGCTCGATCTTTTCGTCGATCATCTACACCATGGTGGTCCCCTTCCTCCCGATGTACCTGATGAACGAGTGCGGCGTCACCCTGACCGACGTCAAGCTCTGGTCGGGCATCTGCTTTTCGGCCACGTTCCTCATCTCCGGGATCATGGGGCCGATCTGGGGCGCCATCGGCGACAAGCACTCGCTCAAGATGATGGCGATCCGCGCGGCGCTCCTGCTCGGCGTGGCCTACGCCATGGGCGGCTTCGTCCACACGGTCTGGGGCTTCCTCTTCGTGCGCTGCTTCCAGGGCTTCGCCTCGGGCCTCATCCCCGCCTCGCTCGCGATTTTAAGCAGCGTCGTCCCCAAGAAGCGCCTCGCCCTCAACATCGGCATCCTCCAGTCGGCGATGACCGTCGGCGGCATCATCGGCCCGTTCGTGGGCGGCTGGCTCGCCGAGGTGACGAGCATGAGGATGAGCTTCTACATCGGCGGCGTGGCGCTGATCCTCGTGGGCATCGCCTACATCTTCCTCGTCCCCGAACCCAAGAAGAACGAACGCGCCGAGGCGGCCAGGCGCCGCGAGAGCGAGGGCCGTCCCGTCGAGGAGAAGGGCCTCAACCGCAAGCTCGTCTCCCAGCCCCTCGTCATGCGCATGCTCGTGACCACCGCGGTCATGCAGCTCACCATCTACGTCGTCCAGCCGATCATGCCGCTCTACATCGGGGAGCTCCGCGGCACCATGGACCAGATCGTCTTCATCACCGGCATCGTCTTCTCGATCGTCGGCGTGGCGAGCATGATCTCCTCGCCGCTCTGGGGCGCCCTCGGGAGCCGCTGGAACTATCGCGACACCCTCTACACGGCGCTCTTCACCGCCGGCGTCTTCGGCATCATCCAGGCCGTCCCGAGCACGCTCGAGGGCTTCACCGTCTGGCGCTTCATCACCGGCTTCTGCTTCGCGGGCATCGCCCCGACGGCCGTGGCGATCCTCACGGCGGGCGTCGAACAACGCTACCGCGGGCGTCTCTTCGGTCTCAACTACGCCGCGCAGCAGTGCGGCAACTTCGTGGGTCCGCTCCTCGGGGGCGCCATGGCGAGCTTCATGCCCTACTGGTCCGTGCTCGTCTTCTCCGGCGTGGCGCTCCTCGTCGTCCTCGCCTGGCTCGTCCTCACGCGCCACAACGTGGACACCTCGGGACTCGACGCGGCCTGATCCCGGACACACGGCATCGTCAACGCGGGGCCTTCCCAGAGCCCCGCCACCGCATCCGCCCGGCCGAACCCCGCGTCCGGGCGTTTCTGGTTTCTGTTCCCGCCTCCGTCTTTTCCTCCGCCTCCGCTTCCGTTTCCGTCCTTGCTCCTGTTCATCCCGCCGGGGGACGACGGGACATGGGGCTCACGGCCTCCGCCGTCATGCCGGATGTCGCCTCCAAAGACAATGCGGGCGCCCCCAGAGGATTTCCGGGGACGCCCGCATGAGGTTTGTCAGGTCCTGCTTGATCAGGCCTGGTTCTTACGGTTGACGGCTTCCAGGCGGACGTTGGCCGCTTCGGGAAGGGGCGCGAGGCGCTTCCCGCCCAGCGGCGCCGTAGGGTTTTGCTCGGGCTTCCCCCCGGCCTCCGCCTTCATCTTCTCCTTGGCGCGCTGCGTCACCTCGGGCGAGCGCTTGCCCTTTTCAACGGTGAGCTCGGCCTGACGGAAGATGTAGAGCGAGCCGAACACGCCGGCGAGGACGATCGAGAAGCCGATCACCATGGTCGGGGTCGGCCATTCACTGCGCCAGATGAGGGCGTAGATGACGGCGAAGATCGACTCGAAGACGATCAACTGGCCGCCCAGGCCGGCCGGGAGGCGCTGGCTCATGCCGTTCCAGAAGATCATGGCGACCCAGGAGCACAGCAGGCCGATCATGAAGATCACGCCGAGGAAGCGCATGGGCGTCGGGCCGAGCAGTCCCTGGGTGGTGTCGACCCAGCCGAAGCCCCAGCCGCATACGAAGAACGCAAGCGCGCTCGTCGGCAGGTTCGTGACGCCCTGGAGGGCCGTCCACATGCTGGCGGATTGTTTGGGATGCTCGAGAAGGTACTCGCTGTTGCCGATTGAAAACCAGGTCCAGGCCGAGATGGCGAAGAGCCCGAAGCCCACGCCGATCCAGTAGGAGACCGGGTCGGAGGCCATTTCGGTGAAGTGCTTGAATTCGGTGATGTTGGCGACCATGAGGCCGGCGAAGATCGCCACGAGCGGCGGCATGATCACGCCCCAGGCGAGGGCGCGGCCCTCCTTCCTGTACTGCCAGTTCGAGACGAGTGCGACGAGCACGGGGATCGTGGCCATGAGCATGCCGGCGACTGGTGCGCCCGCCAGGCGGATCGAGACGGTGAGCGCGCTGTAGAAGATCACGTTGCCGAAGAACGAGAGTGTGAAGGCGCGCCAGATGTTGGCCCGGGAGAAGTCCTTGAGTTGCTTCCTCCACATCCAGAGGAAGGGAAGGGAGATGAGTCCGAACACGAAGAAGCGGCCCAGGGCGACCATCACCGGATGGTACTCGGGCACGAAGAGCGGTGCTACGTAGATGAGGCCCCATAGGGCGCCGGCTATCAAACCGTATAAGACGCCGATGAACATGTTTTTATCCTGCTCCAAAACGAGTGATGTGGGAGCGGCCCGCCATTTGAAAGGGTCCGGCGGCGCCGCCTGGTTGGGGTAGCGTGACGCGCGTCGAAGGAGCACCGGGGAGAAAGGGTCCCGGTCTTGGTTGTGTGGGTGCGCTTCGGGCGCTCACGGCCTCGTTTGTGGTTTACTCGGACCGAAAACCCGTCCGGCTTGGTCAGCCGCGTGGTTTAGGGTCCGGGTGGACTTTTAGGTCGGATTGACTTCGCGTGGGAGGTGTGATGTCGGGATTGGGCGGCAGCTCGAGCGCCGTGAGGCCCCGGGCCTTGTAGGCCTCCTCGATCCTTTCGGCGAGGAGCGCCACCGCCGTGGCGTAGAAGTACGACCGGTTGTAGTGGAGGATCGACGAGA
>CAJMRV010000173.1 GCA_905215795.1 uncultured bacterium
ACCAGTTCGAGAATACGTGCCAAGGCACTTTGGTTATATGGTTTGGTTACTTCCAATGAGGAAGCGTTAGGGCAGGCGTCTTCATCTCCACGCCTTCATAAAAAAGAAGGTCGAGATCGAGCGTCCTGGGGGCATTGACGACGCCGGCGGGGCGCACCCGCCCAAACCCCTTTTCAATCCCGAGACAGGCTTCAAGCAGGGCCTCGGGTTGAAGCGTCGTCTTCACGAGTACCACGCCGTTGACGTAATCGGGCCCCGACGAGTCCACCGGAGTCGTCAGATACCAGGCGCTCCTCGAGACGACCTCCACTCCGTTCAGGTTGGAAATCGCCTCCACGGCCGCATCAAGCGTGTCTTCACGTTCACCGAGATTCGCACCGAGTGCAATTCCGGCTGTTCTCACGTCATTCACGTTTGCCATCCGGTTTCCGAGCATCATCCGTACGCTTCCTGCGGGGTTTGCGACGACGGCGGGAGCGCTTCTTCTCGGTCTTGACGGCCTGCTCTTCATCATCGTCGTCATCACGGGAACGATTGCGCCTCGCCTTTTCGCCGGTCTCACGCGCCTCCTTCTCGGCCTGTGCGACGAGGGCCTCGCGTTCCTCCTCGGAACCTTCGGCGAAGGCCTCCCACCAACGGACGACGTCGGCGTCGACCTGTCCCACCAGGGAGCGGAGAAGCATGAAGTCGTAGCCCTTCCGATAACGCTGGTTCTTGACGAGCGTCCACGGGTGCTTGCCCGTACGCTTTTCAAAGCGGAGCTGCAAGCGCCAGAGATCGTACATCTCCTCCTGATAACGACGCTGGATCTGAAGCTGCGAGGACATCGTGGTCAACACGTCGAGGCTCGCGAAGTGGAGCGCCTCGGCATGCTTCATCCCCTGCTTCTCCTCCTTGTGCCGCCAGCGACGGTAGACCTGGGGCCAGAGGAGCGAACCGAGCAGGAACGTAGGCGAAATACCCTTGCCGATGGCGATGCGTTCGTCGGTGCGCTGCATCGCCGTCATCAGGAACACCTCGTCCTCGGGCTCCCTCAGGATCGTCTCGAGAATCGGAAGGAGTGCGAGGTGAAGGTTGAGCTTCCTCATGCGCTTGATGGCGCGCACGGCCTGACCACAGGTGAGGAGCTTCAGGAGCTCGTCGACCAGGCGGGCCGAGGGAACGTTCTTCAAAAGATGGGCCATCTTCGGAATCGGACGCGCGGTCGGAGGATCAATCTCGAAGTCAAGCTTGCTCGAGATGCGCACGGCACGAAGCATCCTCACCGGATCCTCACGATAACGTTCCTCGGGCTCCCCGATCATGCGGAGGATGCCCTTGCCAATGTCCTCGAACCCGTTGTGATAGTCATAGACCTCGTGCGTGACGGGATCGTAATACATGGCATTGATGGTGAAGTCGCGCCTCGCGGCGTCCTCCCACATCTCGCCGAAAACATTGTCGGAAATCACGCGGCCATCGCTGTCCTTCCTCACGCCCTTGCCTTCAAGAGCTCGGAAGGTCGAGCATTCGATGATCTCCTGACCGAAGACGACATGGACGAGCTTGAAACGGCGGCCGATGATGAAAGCACGCTTCTGAGCGCGCTTGACCTGTTCGGGCGTGGCGTCGGTCGCCACGTCGAAATCCTTGGGCTTGACGCCCTGGAGGAGGTCACGCACCGCGCCGCCCACGACATAGGCCTTGAACCCCTTTCGCTGGAGGTTCTCGCAGGTCTTCCTCGCCTGCCAGGGGACGAGTTCGGGATCGATGGCGTGTTCGCCCTCCTTGAGGATGCGGGGCGTCTTCACGAGACGGTCCGGATCCCTGGAGAAAAGCGTCTGCACGCCGCGGATGATTCGATTCAACATCAGTTACTGTCCTTAGCAAAAAGCTCGATGACCGGCCAATGCTCCTCAAGCGCCACTCTTTCCAGCGCCTTGTCGGGATTGACCGCAAAGGCCTCGCCGCGCGAAGCCGCATAACGAAGGAGCGACACGTCGTTGATGGAGTCGCTGTAGGCTTGCAGGGCCTCGACCTTCACGCCGGAAGCCTCTTTTGCATCAACGTAGGCTTGCGCAAGCCGGAGCTTCCCTTCCTGATAGGAGTGCGACCCGACGATGCCGCCCGTGAAGGCGCCCGAAGCGTCGACCTCGGGGCGGGCTGCAATGACGTCCTCGATGCCGAAGAGCGGCGCCACCGCTTCAGCGATGTAGGCGTGCGTCCCGGTGGCGAGCACCGGATGGAAACCCATGGCTTCCGAAGCCCTCACCAACGCGACTGAACGCGCCGGCACGATGGGGGCGACGACATCACGAACAAAGGCATCTCGCCAAGCATCGAGTTTTTCACGGGGATAGCGGGCAAGTAGCCCCAGCTGGAAGGCCACGCATTCGTCAATGTCGAAGTCGCCGGCGAGATAGCCCTGATGGAAGCGTTCCGCTTCCGCCTCAAGGGCTTGACGATCGTCCCCGGCATGGGAGACGAGCTCGCGGGTCCACCTGTCCCCCGAGTCAATCGGAAGGAGCGTGTGGTCCAAATCAAAGAATGCGATTTTCATATGGTGTGGGTTTGGTGTTATGTGTTCTGCGTCCCGGCGTTCATCGAGCCGATCCGCCGAGAGCCGCCTCAATTATATCCACTGCCTCCCTCAACAACGGGAGCGTCAGACGTCTGTGACGCGCGAGCGCAAGGCGGTCAGCCTCATCGAGCACGCTCAGAAGCGTGCTCATGTCACGCGGCAGATGGGATGCCATCCAGGCCTGCATCTCCGGGGAGATGTCGATGCCACGGTCCCTTGCCTGCCGCTCAAGCTCGGCGAACCGCTCCTCCTCATCGAGAGGCTCGATGGCGTAGGAAAGCCCCCATCCAAGGCGGCTCTTAACGCCCTCGGGCAGATCGAGCTGAGCAATGGGCTCCTTTCCCCCGCAGACCAACCGGGCCTCCGGATGACGGCGGACCTCATTTTGAAGGATGAGGAGCTGCTGCGCCCAACCCGGATCGAGTGAATCCACGTCGTCGACAATGTAAAGCGTCTCCCCGGACTTGAACTCGGGCACCCTCCGGCCGTCCTGATAAGCGTCGAGACTCGTCAGAAGATGAGTCACGCCGACCCCGACGGGACCGAAGATGTAGACGAACTGAGGGCCGACTCCGCGGCGAAGCTCCCGGAACACCTTGACGACCTCACCGTTTCGCCCCGGCACGAAGTTCTCCAACGTGGGAGCGCGGCGCTGGTGAAGATTAAGCAGATATTGATTGTTTTCAGTCATGACCGAGAAAAGCTTCCGTAATACGAGTGTCCGTACGATTCTACTAGAGTAGAGTTTACCCGTTCTCCACCGCCAGGGCGAACGCATCACCTATCTGCATAACAAGCCTTGTGAGCAGGCAATGCACT
>CAJMRV010000174.1 GCA_905215795.1 uncultured bacterium
GAACAATTTTGTTCAATTCGGCTTGGGAACAGGGGTTTTTGAAGAGCTTCCTTAAGTCTCCTCTTCAATTTCCTCTTCACCGTCCTCTTCAGTGTCCCGTTCAACACCCTCTTGAAACACCCCCGACATGAAGATGAAGAAAGCCGCCTCCCCGTTCCCGGCGCCTTGGCTCGGCGGCGCTTCGGAAACGGAGGGCGGACGCTCCGGTGCGGAGGCGTCCGTGTTTTTGTCCGGGATGTTCGCGCGGCGTCTGTGCGGGCGCGTGCGTGGCCGTGGCGGGCGGAACGTCCCGCCGGCGTCAGCTCGCGGTGGCGAGGCGCACGCCGGCGCCCGCCGCGGCGTTCTCGACGAGCGAGAACATCTTCCAGGGGCTTTCGTTGTTGGCGAGCAGGCTCTTGACGGCCTGGGCGCTCTCCTCGAGGAGCGGGGAGTCGCCGTGGGCGAGCGCGATCCCGACGAGGTAGCCGCGCGCGAAGTCCGACCAGTGCGGATAGCACTCGCAGGCGTGGCGGTACGAGGCGAGGATGTACTCCCAGGCCTCGTCGCGGTAGAGGTAGCCCACGTCGAAGGCGGCGCGGGCGATGAGCACCACGCGGCCCATGTCCCAGGCGTCGACCTTCACGGAGGCGAGGTCGGCCGGGGCGTCGATCACGTGCATGCGGATGAGCTCGGGGAAGGCCTCGGTGAGGTTCTCAAGCCCGTTCAGAAGCTCCTGGCGGAAGCGCTCGGAGAAGTCGTCCACGACGAGGTGGTCGACGCGGCGCGTGAGCAGCGGCACGATCACCTCGTAGCGGCGGCGGTGCCCCTCGGCCATCAGGAGGTCGAGCACCTCGATCGCCTCCCGGCGCGAACCGACGGCGTACTCCGAGGCGAGCCTCTCGCGGCCGTGCTCCTTGTCGAGCCCGGTCTCGAGCGAATTCCAGAAGAAGGAGGCCCGCTTGGCGCTGATCGCTCCGATCGACAGGGCGCGGTACGCCTCGTCGGGGAGTGATTCGCTCGTCCGGTTGAGCCGGTAGGCCGGCGCCGCGAGCGTGTTCATGAGGGCGGTTAGCATTCGCATGGTGATGTCTCTATGGGGTGGCGATGGCGTCCCCTCTCCGGGGGGGGGGGGGGGGCGGGGGGCGCGGCGCACGACGCCGGTCCTTCTTGAGCAATCTTCGTGACCGGTCGGGAGCGCCCCGCAATCATGTGTTCTTCAGTTGGTGAAACCGATTTCTACAGGGTGATTCAATTATAGATTAATTTCGATGCGGCGATAAACGCGTATCGCGGCGTCGCCCTGTGGCAGGGGAACGGCGGCGGTTCCCCGCGCCTCCCCCGTGGAGGTCCTCCAAAGGCCTCCGGAAGGCCCCGGACACGCGACCGGAAGGCCTTCCCGACCGGGGGCGCGGCCCGTCTCCTGGCCGGGCGCCGCAGGGCACGCGGAACCCCTATTCTACCGCAAACAAACGTCGTCTCGGGGTTTTCCCTTCCCCGCCCCGGCCGGATCGCTCCCCGTCACGCGCATGCGCCCGCGCCCGGGCTGCGTCAATGGGTGACGCAGGGCGCCTCCCCGCGACGGGCCCGCGGCGTGGAAACCCCCGCTGATGGGCTACAATGAAGGGCCGCGGCCGCGACCGGCCGCGGCGTCAACCCACGACAACCATCCCGAACCCATGACCACCAAGAAGAACCTCTGGATACTCACGCAGGAACGATTCTCGAAGTCCGCCCTCATCGGGGCGCTCCAGCACTTCGCCCGCACCGAGGGCCTCGCCCTGGCGGTGGACGTCAAGCGCTGGGCGCTCTTCCCGACGAGCACCGACGAACTCCACTTCAGCTTCACCTACGAGATCGAGGGCGTGCGCCTCGAGGGGGTCGAGCGCCTCTTCGTGCAGCCCATGGAGACGGTGCCGGGCGGGATCGGAACGATCCTCTACCGCTCGACCGTGCAGCCCGACCGCACGAGCGTGCCGGCCGCGGCCTATGAATATGCGGGGAGCAACGACACGGAGCACGCGCAGCTCCTCGTGAGGCTCGCCAAGATGGCCGCCTTCGCAAGCGAGTTCCCGGAAGCTCCGAAACCCGCGCTCCTCCTCGTCGAGCCCAAGGAGACGGTCTACTTCGGACGCACGCTCCCGCCCTCCTTCCGGCTCGCGCTCTCCCTCATGAAGACCCTCGGGATCGACTTCGAGGGGTTCGACCACGTGCGCTATCCGGAAAAGCCCTTCGAGAGCCTCGACGAGCTGATCGAACGCACCAACGAGTGGATGCCCCAGCGCTCCACGCTCCAGGGCCGCAAGCTCCGTATCGAGCGCCTCCCCGGGAACACGCTCCGCTTCAACGGCTGGATCGAAAAGGGCGGCAACCCGAGCGCCGAACCCGCGACGAGCCTCGTCACGGTGCTCGCCTGGGTGGTGCGCCATCTGGGCTTCAACGGGACGATCGTCCTCGCCGAACACGGCCTGATCGAGGGCTCCTCCTACGGGACGGAGCGCTTCCGCACGCTCATGGCCTCGCTCGGCGTGCTCCTCGACGGCATGACCCGGGAGGCCTATGAAGAAACCTTCATCCGCTCGGTCCCGCCGAGGAGTCAATGGGCCCCCTACTGGATACGCGCGACCGAACAACGCCGCCAGGTGATCCACTTCCTCGAGGCGCTCTTCAACGCCGTGGGCGTCGGGCGCACGCTCCTCTCCCCGGAGAGCACCCTCGGGCGCCCCTTCATGTGGCGCGAGGACGGCTACGCAATCGAGGTGGAGCCCGTCTTCGTGCGCGACCGCCAGTTCACGATCCCCGACTGGGTGGTGCTCGACGAGAAGACGAAGACCGCCGTGCTCTGGTCGGCGAGGACGTGGCGGAACCGCTGGAGCGCGCTCGAGCACACCGCCAACTTCGACCTCTTCACGGACTCCTACATGACGCCCTACTATCCGGACGCGAAGGTCGAGGTCTACGGCGCCATCCAGGGCACCCAGACCGTGGAGCTCCCCTATTCGCTCTTCGCGTTCATGCTCACGAACGACGGGACGCTCATCCCGGGCGAAGCGCCGCCCCCGATTTTGACGCGGGCGCTCTCGCGCCTCAAAGACGCCTGGCGCCGCAAGAACCGCGGCTACATCGACCCGGCGCTCCTCTGCTACGACGTGACGACCGCGCCGCTCACGCTCTTCTGATTCCCGCCCATCAATAAGAACGGGGCCCGCACTTCCTCAGTCGGAAGGCGGGCCCCGTTTCCCTGTCTGATTCATCCGGGCCTTCATTCATGCGGGGGCGTTCAGGCGGCGCTCTCCCCGCTCCCGTGTCCATGCCCGGCCGTGCCGTGGGGCTTGCCCGCGGAGCGGTCGGTCGCCTCGGGGGCGTTCGTCACGA
>CAJMRV010000175.1 GCA_905215795.1 uncultured bacterium
CCGTTCTCCGGTCCGGGCGGTTCCTGGGTGTCCTTGGGTTCAAAACTCGGGGGTGCGCCGACGCTCCGGTGAGCGCGCAGGTCTTTTCGCCTGCGCGCGGTTCCGCAGGTCCTCCGGAAGGCCGGCCGCCGGTGGGCGAGGGGAGCCCGCCGGGAAACACTTCCTTACATTGTAGCGGGATTCCCCGTTCCTTCTTTCTACTTTTTCAGTAGTCCTTTCGGCCGCCCGTCGGAAAGCGCGTCTCCTCAGAAACCCTTGCAGGAGGCCGACAAAGGCCGCTTTCCCCTTGTTTCCGCAACGTTTTTCCCGTGGTTTCCCCCGAGGCGCGCGGCTGCGGCGCCGTTCCTTTTCTACCTCGAACGGGGTATGAAAAGGGCCGCCCGCGCGGTCCTTTCCGGAGAGGATTCCTCTCCATCGGGGACGGCGTGGACGGCCGTGGATGCCGGTTCAACCTCCGGGCGGCGCCGCCCGTTCAGGGGGCGCCCGTCCGGGGCTCAGGCGGCGTGTCCGCTCACTTCTTCATCTCGCGGATGATCTCCATGGCGGCCATGCGGCCCGAGTTGATCGCGAAGGCCGAGGCGGTGCCCTCGCCCACCTTCAGGTCGTAGGTGTCCCCGTAGACGCCGCCCGCGTCGTGGCCCGTGGCGTAGAGGCCCGGGATGACGTGGTCGTTCTTGTCGAGGACCTGCAGGTCGGAGTTGACCTTCACGCCGTTGAGGCTCGTGAGGGTGTTGAGCTTGCCGCGCACGATGTAGAACGGGCCCTTGTCGATCGTCTGCAGGTAGTAGGGATCCTTGCCGAACTGGTCGTCATGGCCCTGGCGGGCGTACTTGGTCATCGCCTCGCAGCTCTCGCGCAGGAGCTTCGGATCCATGCCGGCCTTGCGGGCTGCCTCCTCGATCGTGGCGCCGATGAAGACGTTGCCCTTCTTCTCGTTGGCGAGCAGGAGCTCCTCGAGCTGGGTGGCGGCCTGGTGGCGCTGGATGAAGTTGCCGCAGGGGTTCGGGTAGCCCTCGCCCTTGGTGGAGAACTTCTTGACGGTGTTCGAGTCGAAGACGATGTAGGTCCACTCGCCCGTGCGGGCGATCGCGTTGGAGGCGTTGGGCCAGTCGATCGTGGACTCCTCGTTGAAGAAGCGGCGGCCCGTGTGGTCCACGTAGAGGAGGCCCTGACGGAACATGGCGCGGAGCTCCTTGTTCGCACCGTTGCAGATCGCCTCGCCCTCGGCGGGCATGAACGCGCCGTTGATCATCATCGGCCCGATGTTGTCGCCGACGGCGCCCGCCTTCATGGCCATTTCAATGCCGTCGCCCGTGCGCCCGGCCGGTCCCACCGGGACCATGTCGATGCCGGTGAGCTTCTTGACCATCGGCACGTTGTAGTTGTAGCCGCCCGTGGCGAGGATGACGTTCTTGGCGTAGACGAGGACCGTCTCGCCCTGTTTGTCGACGGCCTTCACGCCGACGACGCGACCGTCCTTGATGATGAGGTCCTTGGCCGGGGTGTTGAGGAGCAGGGTGCCTCCCTTCTCCTTGAAGATCTTCACCATGGTCTGGGGGAGGGCCCCGGCGTGCGGGTAGATGTGCCAGGTCTTCAGGGGCTGGTTGCGCCAGGCGCTCTTCACCTCCTTCCAGTGCACGCCGTGGCGGTCGACCCAGTCGATCGTGTCGGGGCTGAGGTCGACGAACTTCTTGACGAGGGGCGCATTGAGTTTGAAGTGGTGGTAGGCCATCATCCGGTTGAAGGCCTCGATGCGCGTGAGCTTGATGCCCGCGGCCTTCTGGAGTTTGCTTTCGGCAGCGAAGGACCCCTCCATGAAGTTGCCGGCGCCCCCGGCGATGCCCATCTTCTCGAGCATGACGGCCTTGAGGCCCGCTTCGACGACGCTCACGGCGGCGACGGTGCCCGAGGCGCCCGCGCCCACGATGGCGACGTCGGTGTGGTAGATCTTCTCGGCGAAGGCCGGGAACACCATGGCGAGGCTGAGGGCCATCGCCGCGATCTTGACGGTTTTCATGATTTTCTCCTTGTTGGTCCGGGGCGGGCGGCGTCCCCGCTCGGAGGAGGACTCCCCCGGGCGGCGCCGCATCCGGCTTTCCCCACCACGGGGATTGTGCGGTGCGGGGGGACGTCCGGGAAGTGTCAAAAGAGACCCGTCCCCATAGGGGTTTGCCCCTCGGGGCGGGGGCCTCCCGCTCGGTTAGAATCCCAAGGGGATGCGGCCTTTTTCCCATCCGCCGGGGACCTTCCCCGGCACGGTCCGCCATCCCCTCTTTTTTGAAGGACGCCGAGTGCCATGCTCCCCAACGAACTCCATCCCGTGAGACGTCCCCCCTGGACGAGGACCGAGGGACCGGGCCTGCCCGTGATGCCCTGGATCATGCCGAGCGTGCCGCCCGAATGGGTGCGCCTTTTCGAGACCCACGGCACGCCGGGGCGGCGCCGCGCCCGCGAGCGCATCTTCGCCGCCAACGAGCCGATCGACCGGCTCGTCCTCCTCACCTCGGGCCTCTCGGGGCGCTGCTTCGGGAGCCCCGCCAACCAGTCCCTCACCGCCATGGCCCTCTCGGTGCCGGGGCGTCTCGCCGGGGGCAACCACAACTTCTGGTCGGCCCGGGCGGGCAACGGACGCTACTTCGCGATCACCGACATCGAGTACCTCTCGCTCCCGCACGTCCTCGTCAAGCGCCTGGCCGCCGCCGACCCGGTGCTCTCGAACTACCTCTCGATCCTCCTGGAGCTCTCGTTCCAGTCCGACCGCATCGGCTTCGCCACGATCGCGCTGCTCCCCGTGAGGAGCCGCCTGCTGATGTTCTACCTCACGTGGGCCTTCATCTACGGACGCCTCGAGCCGGCCCCGGGGCGCCCGGGCGGCGGGGAGGTCCTCTACCACGTCATGCCGGGCCAGGAGCGCATCGCCGACGTGATCAGCGCGAGCACGATCCAGGTCAAGCGCTCCGTCGCCGCGCTCCAAAGGGAGGGGCTCCTCTCCAGGACGTCCCCGGGGTGGCGCCTCGCCTCGGGCGCCCTGGACGAGGTCTGGCGCTGGCTCTGCTCGAACGAGGAGTCGGGCGCCGTGATCCGGCGCGCCGCCGACTGGCGCGTGCATCTCTCCCCCTGAGCCTCCCCTCGAGTCTCCCCCTGAAGCGCGGGGCCGCCGCCTTTCCCATGGGCGCCCCCGGAACGCGTGGCGGAGATCCTTCTGGCGCTTCCTTTGAATAAAATATATAATATTCAGAAAGACGGCGGACACGGTCCCGGCACCGCTTTTCCGGGGACGTTTCCGTGTGCCGCCGCACCTGACAAGCAATGAAGGAGAAAGGAAAGATGAAG
>CAJMRV010000176.1 GCA_905215795.1 uncultured bacterium
TGCCTGATAGCCTTCCAATTCGGCTCTGAAAAGCCTTGTTGAGTATGAATATACTGTTAAGCCTTCCGGGAACTCATGAGAGCGCCGCGCGGAGCCGCTCGAGGAAGTGGGTTTCGTCGGGGGCGGACTCGGTGAAGGCCTCGTCGATCCGGCGGATCAGTTCGCCCGGGGAGCGGGAGCTTCTCGAGCGTGCCTAGGAACCCCTCGAGGTCGGAGATGTCCTGGCGGCGTGATTCGTCCGAGAGTTCCGGCGCGAGGAGCTCCTCGACCTTGGCGACGGCGATGTCGACGAGGTCGCCCTTGGAGTACCGGTTGAAGTCGACCGTCCTGTCGAAGCGGGCCGCGAGCGGACCGTCGGGGGCCTCGCGCATCGAGCAGGCCACGAGGACGGCGTCGCGGGGGAGCGCCTCGAGCACGTCGTCGATCGGGGCGGACTCGTCGTTGCCGACGATCCCGCGCGTGACGAGCTCCTGGTGGTCGCGTCGCGCCTTGGCGAGCCGGGAGGCCGTGAGAAGGAGGTCGAAGTCGTCGATGAGGATCATGACGTCGCCTGCGCCCGCTTCTCCGAGCGTCTTGAGGTCCTCGGCGAGGAGCTTGAAGAACTCCTCGGCGCGGAACGCGTCGTAGAGGCGGAAAGGCATCGTGTCGACGATCAGGAGGCGCCGCTCGAGGATGCGCGCCATGTGGTGCGCCGCCGACGTCTTCCCCGTGCCGCGCACGCCCGTGAGGAGGATCGAGTTGACGTCCCCGGTGACGGTCACCTCCTCGATGAAGGCGCGGAAGTCCTCGAAGACGACCTCCGGAATGAGCGCGACGGGCGGGTCGACGGGCACGTTCCTCAGCATGCTGATGACGGCGGGTTGTTGGTCTGTCATGGCGGGTCTCCTTTGTTTGGTCGTGGCGTCCACTATAAGGCTTTGCGCCTCTGTTGGGGAGTCCCGATGAACGACGCCCCGCAGGCCTCGGGGGCCGACGGGGCGGTGTTAATGGTTCGTGACGCCTCAAAGGCGCCGCGGACACGTCGTCAGGGCGTGAAGATGATCCGCTTGACGAAGTACACGCGCACGGGGGCGCCCGCCAGCCGGATCGGTTCGAAGCGCATGCGGCGGATGGCGCGCAGGGCTTCGTCGTCGAAACCGAGGGGCGGGAGGCGCTTGGTGAGCACGCGGGCGTCCTCGACGCGGCCGTCCAGGCCGACGAGGAACTTCACCTTGACGCGCACCCCCTTGTCGAATCCGATCGAGCGGGCCTTGGCCGGGTACTCGGCCTTGGCGTCCTCGAGGATCGTGAAGTGGAGCGACCCTTTGCCGGAGACCGAGTAGGTCCCGTCGCCGTTGTCGACGAGGCCGGCGTCGCCGGGTCCCTTCTCAAGGGCCCTCACGCCGCGCCCGGAACCCACGAGGCTCGAGTCGCCCGGAGCGTCCGGGGCGGCTTCGTCGCCCGCGCGGGAGGAGTCGGGCGCGCTCGAGGCGGGTTCCGGCTCCGCCTTCTTCTCGGGACGGGGTTCGGGCTTGGGAGCGGGCTTCTTCTTCGCCTCGGGCTTCACCTTCGTCTTCTTCTCGGGCTTCGGAGCGGGCTCGGGTTTGACGGGCTTTTTCTCCTCGACCTTCTTTTCAGGCTCGGGCTTCTTCTCCTCGATGGGCACGGTCTCCTCGGACACCGGTTCGGGTTCCTCGGGGGCGGCCTTCTCGACGGGAGCGGGATCGGGGGCTTCAGCCTCCTCCTTCATGGGCTCCTCGACGGGGGTCTCCTCTTCCTCGGGTTCCTCGACCTTCTCTTCGGGGGCGTTCTCGCGGTTGTCCACGGTGCCGTCGGCGGCGCCCTTGACAACGCGGTCCTCGAGCGAATCCTCGAGTCCGCCCGATCCGATCTCGATGAGCGTCTCGGAGGCGCCGCCCGCCGAGCCGGTGCTCGCCGGGGTGAGGAAGAGCCCGGCCATCAGGATGGCGGCCACGGCGAGGTGGATCGCGGCCGAGATGGCGTAGTTCTGCCAGGATGGGGATTTCTCAAGCGGTTTCATCGGGCCTTTTCCGTCGCGATGACGAGTTTCGGGGAGCCCGACTTCTTGACGACGTCGAGCACCTGGATCACGACGCCGTAGGGCGCCTTCTCATCGCCGCGCAGCACGACGACCGCTTCGCGTCCCTCGCCCGTGGCGGCCGAGACGGCGTCCTTGAGGCGTCCTCCGAGCGACTCGAGCGCGACGGCCTCGTCCTCGAGGAGCACGCGCCCCTCGGCGTCGACCGTCACCGGAATCGTCTTCGTGATGTCGACCGCGGCCGTGACGGCCTGGGGGAGCCTCACGGGGATCGTGCGCTGGGTGACCATCGTGAGCATGCTCATCATGAAGAAGACGAGCATGAAGAAGATGATGTCGATCATCGGGATGATCATCAGGGTCGGGACGCTGTCGTCCTTCAGGTTTCTCAGTTTCATGGCCGGCCCTCCCTCAACGGTCGAGGGAAACGGCGAGCAGGCCCGTGCCGGTCTCGATGTCCTCGATGAGTCGGTTGGCCTTGTGCTGGAGCCAGACGAAGGCGATCATGGCGATGATGGCCACGAGCAGGCCGAAGGCGGTGGCGATCAGGGCTTCGGCGACGCCGCCCGTGATGGCGAAGGGCTGGCCTTCGGAGATGGCGAGCACGTCGAAGGCGCGGATCATGCCGGTGACCGTGCCGAGCAGGCCCATGAGCGGGGCGAGCGTGACGATCGCGGAGAGGTAGTTGAGCTTCTCCTTGAGGCTCGTGGCGGCGTGCTGGGCCTCGAGCTCCATGAAGGCCGTCGGGTCCTTGACGAGGCGGCGGTGCATGAGGGTCCTCGAGAGGATCGAGCCCGTGATGCCGCCCGCCTTTTCGCAGAGGCCCGCGGCCTCCTCGTACTTGCCCTCGGTGAGGAGAGTCGTGAGGTGGGAGCGCAGGAGCACCATGTCGGTGCGGGCGGAGGCGTAGAGGCGCACGCGTTCGATGAGCACGGCCACCGTGATGATCGAGGCGGCGAGCAGCGGGTACATCATGAAGCCGCCGGTGGAGAAGAGTTCGAAGAGCTGGTTCATTTTGTTTCTCTTGTCGAAAGTTCAGTTGTTGTTAGAAGGTGGCCTTGAGGCCCGCAAAGAAGGCGCGTTCGGGGGCGATCACCACCGAGGAACCTCCGCCGTATTGGAAATACTCTTTGTTGAAGAGGTTTGTCACGCCCGCGGAGAGCTTGATGTTCGACCTGGGTTCCCAGTAGAGTGTGAGGTCGACGACGTCATAACCCTTGAGAAGCTCGTCGGAATCACCGTTCTTTCCGAAGGAGGTCGTGTAACCACCTTGATAAAGGTAGGTTCC
>CAJMRV010000177.1 GCA_905215795.1 uncultured bacterium
AGATGGCCTCGCAGCACGTCAGGCTCGACTCGCTCTTCATCGACGAGGGCTTCGGGGCGCTCGACCCGGACGCACTCGCGACGACGATCGGGTACCTGCTCGACATGAAGGCCGACGGGAAGCTGATCGGCATCATCAGCCACGTGGAGGCCCTGAAGGAGGAGCTCCCGCTCCAGATCACCGTCACGCCCGAGGGCGCCACGGGCCGCTCCCGCCTCGCGGGACCCGGCGTGCGCTTCCGCCCGCCGAAGGAAAAGAAGGGCGGAAAGTAACTCCGAGGAGGTATTTTTTAGCTGCGTAGCATTAGTGAAAACGCTAGTGTTGCAAGGAACCGACGGGAAGGATGATTTTCCGCCTTGACCTTTTAAGAAGAGGGCGGTAGATTATGACTCACGGTCCGTCGAGCACGGACCCCCGGTTCGAAGGACGCCGAATTTCAACCTCCATCACTGGACGGCGAATGCAGTCATCAACGGTGTCCTTCACCAGATCCCCCGACGGGCGCAAGGCCTTTCGGGGGATTGTTTTTTTTCAAAGGCATGAAATAACCGCCGGTCCGTCCGGGGCGGCGCCGCTTCGGGGAAGCGGGCGCCGGCGGACGAACGGGCGGCGTCGTTCATGCGGAAGTTGCCCGGCCGTCCCGGAAGACGCAGGGACGGTCGGATGGTAGGACGGCCGGACGGCCGTGCGTCGGGCGGCCTCACTCCTCCTCGAGGAGCGTGAGGAAGGCGGTGCGGTTTACGTCCGTGGGGTGCTCCATGGCGAGCGTGAACGCGGCGCCGAGGGCTTCCTCGCCCTTGAAGACGAGGAGCGAGGGGTCGTGGACGACGGCGTTCACGAGGCGGTTGAATTCCTTGGAGGTCACCGCGCGTCCCTTGAACGCGTAGAGGTCGTGCGCTCCGTAGCGCAATCCCGTGTACTTGAGGAGGATCTCCTCGTAGTCGGCCGCGGCGCAGCTGCTCCCGTGGCGGTGCTCGAACGCGGAGTGCGCGAGGAGGCGCTTGCCGCGACGGTCCTCGTTGACGGCCTTCAGGAAGGCCGCCGTCGGGGCGCCGAGCGTCTTTTCGAGGGCTTCGTACATCTCTTTCGTGCCCGTCGTTTCGGTCGTGTCGGTCATGTTCCTTTTCTCCTCTTTTCGCTGTCTTTTTCCGTATCTTTTCCGGAGTTTTCTCCGATCTTTTCCTGTCCTTGACTTCCCCCGGGCGTCCCGCCCGGAGCGACGATGTCATTATGGACCACAGAAAACGCCCCCGAAAGGTCTCCTCCGGGGGCGTCGGCTGGTAAATCGTCAGCAATTGTTGCCGGATCGGGCGGCTCAGTAGCGGTAGCCTTCCTTGATCCAGCGGGCCACGTCCATGGCGCAGTACGTGAGGATGCCGTCGGCGCCCGCACGCTTGAAGCAGATCATCGTCTCCATCGTGATCTTCTTCTCGTCGATGGCGCCCGCCTTGGCGGCGAACTTGAGCATGGCGTACTCACCGGAGACGTGGTAGGCGAAGGTCGGGCACTTGAACTCGTTCTTCACGCGCCAGAGCACGTCGAGGTAGGGGACGCCCGGCTTGACCATGACCATGTCGGCGCCTTCCTCGAGGTCGAGGCCCACTTCCCAGAGGGCTTCGTCGGTGTTGGCCGGGTCCTGCTGGTAGACGGCCTTGTTGGACTTGCCCAGATTCGAGGAGCTGCCCACGGCGTCGCGGAACGGACCGTAGTAGGAGGAGGCGTACTTGGCCGAGTAGGCCATGATGCGCGTGTTGATGAAGCCTTCGGCTTCAAGGAGGTCGCGCAGACGACCGATGCGGCCGTCCATCATGTCCGAGGGGGCGATGACGTCGGCGCCGGCGCGGGCGTGCGTCATGGCCTGCTGGAGGAGCACCTCGACCGTTTCGTCGTTCAGAATGTAGCCCGTCTCGTCGATGAGGCCGTCCTGGCCGTGCGAGGTGTAGGGGTCCAGGGCGACGTCGGTCATGATGCCGAGTTCGGGGTAGGCCTTCTTGAGGGCACGGACGGCGCGGGGGATCAGGCCGTCGTCGTTGGCGGCCTCGCGGCCGTCGGGGGTCTTCAAAGACGCGTCGATCTGCGGGAACAGGGCGAGCATCGGGATGCCCAGTTCAACGCATTCACCGGCGACCTTGAGGAGTTCGTCGAGGCTGTAGCGCTCCACGCCCGGCATGGTCGGCACGGGCTGGCGGATGCCTTCGCCCTCCATCACGAAGACCGGGTAGATCAGGTCGTCGGGCGTGATCACGTTTTCACGCATCAGGCGGCGGGAGAAGTCGTCATGGCGCATGCGGCGCATGCGCACGCGCGGGAAGGTTCCTAAGGTTTGCATTGTGGTGTCCTTCATCCTTGTTTTCGGGTGGGCTTGTCGGGGGCCGGCCTTCCGGCGGCGTCGCCGGAAAAACGAAAGGGCGGTCCTCCCGGTTTCAAACGGGAGGGCTCCGCCCCCGGCCGTCGGTGCGGCTTGGTGCCGCCCGGTATGTTGGGAACTATAACCCCCGTAGCTTTAGTCTAAATTAAGCCAGTTTTCCAGGGTCGCGGCGAGTTCCTCGGTGCCGGTCTTCTTGAGACCCGAGAAGAGCTGCACGGTGACGTGCGGGCCGATCGCCTCGGCGCGCTTCTTCGCGTCGCGCAGAACGTTGATCTTCTCCTGGTTTTTGAGCTGGTCGGCCTTATTGAGAAGCCAGAGCATGTTCACTTCGGGGCGCGCGGCCATGAAGTCGATCAGCCACTGGTCGGTGGGCATGAACGGACGGCGCGCGTCCATCACGATGACGAGGCCCTTCATGGAACGGCGCTGGGCGATGTAGCCGCCCACGAGACCCGACCAGGTCTTCCTGGTGTCCTCGCTCGCCTTCGCGAAGCCGTAGCCCGGGAGGTCGACGAGCATGCCGACGTCCTCGCGCACGCCGTCTGAAACCTTGCGCGAGAGGCCGAAGAAGTTGATCAGCTGGGTGCGCCCCGGCGTCTTCGAGGCGAACGCAAGGCGCGTCTTCCTCGTCAGCACGTTGATCGTCGTGGACTTGCCGGCGTTGCTTCGTCCGGCGAAGGCGATCTCGGGGACGCCCTCCTCGGGAAGGCCGGAGAGTTTGGCGGCGGAGATGATGAACTTCGCCGTGTCGAAAATGCTCATGAGTGTCTCTTCATTAAGAATTCGTGGATCCGTGAGCGGGTATTGTACTCGAGCACGCCCGCACGGGGGCGCATGAGGCGGGGTTCCCCGCGGTTTTACGCGCAGGACGCCCCGGAAAAAACACGCCGGACCAAGGGAAAGCCCCTGTGGGGGAGGCCTCCAATCGTTTCAACTTGCAACA
>CAJMRV010000178.1 GCA_905215795.1 uncultured bacterium
CCAGTCTATCGGTGAGAGCCTCACGGTAGCACGCGACCGTCTCGAGGACGTACTCGGGCGAGCGGGCGCGGCCCTCGATCTTGAAGACGCGCACGCCCGCGTCGACGAGGCGGTCCATGAAGTCGATCGTCTTGAGGTCCTTCGGGCTCATGATGTACTGGTCGTCGACGGCGAGCTCGATGTCGCGGTCGGTGTCGCGCAGCACGTAGCTTCTCCGGCAGTTCTGCAGGCACGCCCCTCGGTTGGCGCTCTTCCCGCGGGTGTGCAGGCTCATGAAGCAGCGCCCGGAGACGGCCATGCAGAGGGCGCCGTGGCAGAACATCTCGATCCTCACGGGGCGCCCGGACGGACCCACGACGGGCGTCGTCTCGACCGCCTCGTGGATGCGGGCGACCTGCTCGAGCGTGAGCTCGCGTGCGAGCACCGCCACGTCGGCGTACGGGGCGTAGAACTTCAGGGACTCGATGTTGCCGATGCTCAGCTGCGTGGAGAGGTGCGCGGGGATCCCGGCCTCGCGGGCGGCCGTCATCGCGGCGGGGTCGCTCACGATCACGGCGTCGATCCCGGCCGCCTTCGCCTCGGCGACGAGCGTCCTCATCTCCTCCATGTCCTCGTCGTAGAGGACCGTGTTGACGGTGAGGTAGGCCTTGACGCCGTTCTCATGGAGAAGGCGCGCGAGCGCGGGAAGGTCCGCGCGGGTGAAGTCGCCCGTCGAATGCGCCCGCATGTTGAGCTCCCCCACCCCGAAGTAGACGGAGTCGGCGCCCGAGCGCACCGCGGCCATCATCGCCTCGCGCGATCCCGCGGGGGCCATGATCTCGAAGTCGGCGCGGCGGAGCGCCCGCCCGAAGCGGTCGCGCCGGGGAGCGGCGCCGGAAGTCTCTGAGGCGTCCCTCCCCTCCGTCTTCCGGGCCGTGGCCGTGGCGAGGGATTTCGTTTGAATGTCGTCGGTCGTCTTCTCTGTCGTCATGCTTTTCGAGTCGTTGGTGTTTTCCGGGTTCCCGTGTCCTCAGGCCCCCTTCGGGGGATCGGGACGCGCCGGGCGTGTTTCATTTCGTCTGATGCGGTCCGTCCGTGGATGACACGGGCCGCCGGTGCCTGCATACTATAAGGGATAACCCCGCGGACGGTTCTCCCGCGGCACCGCCTTTGGCTACAATTCAAGGTGCGCCGCCCGGAGTCTCCCCGCCCGCGCGGCCATTTTCCAACCATACCCAAGGAGTCATCCACATGAAGATTTCCGCCCGCAACTGCATCGAAGGCACCATCAAGGCCATCCACGAAGGCCCCGTCTCGACCGAAGTCACGATCGAGATCGCCGGCGGCCAGCAGATCGTCTCGTCGATCACGACCGCCTCGGCCAAGTCCCTCGGCCTGAAGGTCGGCGAAAAGGCTTATGCCGTCGTCAAGGCCTCGAGCGTCATGATCGGCGTGGACCACTAAGTCCCCCGGGACGTTCAGCGCGCCCCACGGACGCATGAACGAAAACCCGCCGCCTCCACCGGAACCCCTCGGGGTCCCGCGCCGGAGCGGCGGGTTTTTCATTGGCCGTAGGAATCGGAAGGCGTCCTCTGCGCAGGACGCAGCGCGCCTCATGGCCGCGGGGCCCGGGCTTTTCCTCAGTTGGGCACGCCCACGATGATCCGCTTCCAGCGTTCCGTGAACTCGGCGATCGCGCGCTGGGCCTCCATGGCGGCGTTGGCCTGGGCGGTCTCGGTCTTCATTTCGTCCGTTGAGGCGGCCTTGTCGGCGGCCATGAAGAAGCCGAGGATGCGGGCGACGAGCCCGTGGGTTTCAAAGCCGAAGCGCTCGGCAACGTAGTGCATGCGCTGCTCCTCGTTGGCGTCGGCGGGGAGCGCCGACTCGTGGAGCGTGGAGAGCGGCTTGAAGAGGTCGGGGTGCTCGCGTTCCATGCGCTCGAGCAGGCCCTCGCCCACCTCGGGGATGCGGTACTCAAGGAGCGGGTTGCGTCCGAGGAGCGTCACCGTGAGGCGGTCGATGAACTGCTTCTCCATGGCCTGGGCGCGGGCGAGGTCGAGTTTTCCGGAGCGGATCGTCTCGCGCATCTCCCAGATCTCCTTGACGTGGGCCTGGATGACGGCGACGACGAGCTCGGGGGTGAACGGCGTCTTTTCAGGGGCCTTTTCTGCGGCTCCTTCAGCCGGCTTCTCCTGTGCGCTCTCCTGCACGTTCTCCTGCTCGTTCCCCTGCGCGTCAGCGCAGGCCTTCGTGCAGGTTTTTTCGTCGGTCTTCCCGTCGTCCTGCTTGTTCATCGTTTCCTTGGTCATGACGTCGGACTTGTCCATTTGATCCACCTCGTCAGTGTGTCGTCGTTGATTCTCGTGTTGTGTCGGCCACGTCTGTTGCATCTGTCGCGTCTGTCTAATCTGCGGCGTCAGTCGCGTCAGTCGCCCGCCGGCGTCGGTGCGGATGCAGCGGCCGCGGTGCGGTTCGCCGCCGCCATGCCGTCTTCTCCGGCGCCCTCCTTCTTCCAGGCGCTCCAGTGGAGCGTCGTCATGTCGAGCCCCTCGAGGGCCTTCGGATCGCGCGAGGGCTTGCCGTTGGTGAGGACGGGAAGTTCCCGGACCCAGGCGAGACGGCGCGGGAGCTTGTAGGAGCTCAGGCGCTCGTGCATGGCCGCCATCAGCACGTCGAGGTCGACCGGATCCTTTTCGGGGACGAGGAGCGCCGTGACGACGGCGCCCCATTCCTCGTCGGGGAGTCCGATGACGCGCGCCTCGCGCACGCCCTCGATCCCCTCGAGCACGTTCTCGACCTCCGCCGGGTAGACGTTGTCCCCGCCGGTGATGATCAGGTCGGAGCGCCTCGCCTGGACGACGAGGTGGCCGAAGTCGTCGAAGTAGCCGATGTCGCCCGTGCGGAACCACGCCTTCTTGTCGATCGGCTCGCGGCCCCAGTAGCCCTCCATGAGCATAGGGCCCCTCACGTGGATCGTCCCCTCGAGGACCTTCACCTCGGTGTCAGCGTTGACGGCGCCGCTCCCCGTGGTGAAGCCGAGGCGTTCCGCGTACGGGGTGGTGACGACGTTGCTCGCCGTCTCGGTCATGCCGTAGGTGGTCATGACGGGGACGCCGCGCGAACGCGCGAGCGCGAGGAGCCGGTCGCCCGCGCTCGAACCCCCGAGGAGCAGCGCCCTCAGGGTCTTCGGGGCGCGCCACGAGGGGATCTCGTGGAGGACCTTCGAGAGCATCGTCGGGACGACGGAGACGAGCGTGGCGCCCGTCCTCTCCATGTCCTCGACAAACCCCTCGGCGGTGAAGCGCCCGGCGAGCGCCACG
>CAJMRV010000179.1 GCA_905215795.1 uncultured bacterium
TCCCCGAACCGACCTTGTGCAGGTAGACGATCGGGAACTGGAGACCCTTGCTCGAGTGGATCGTCATGAAGGTGACGCGGTCCTCGTCGCCCGTGACGCGGACGACGGAGCGCTCGTCGACGGGCTTTTCGGCCACCTGCTTCCTGTACCAGACAAGGAGCGTCGTGGGAGTGCCGTAGAGGAGCCCCGCCTCGTGGAGGCACTCGAGGAGCTGCCGGTAGTGCATGAGGCGCTGTTCGCCGCCGAGCTCACGGAGCAAGCGTTGCGCGAGGCCCGTCGAGCGCATCAGCTCGCCGATCGCGACCGCGGCCCCGCGCTCGTTCCAACGGGCGCGGGCCTTTTCGAGCGCAAGGCGCGTCTCGACCTGGAGCCGAGCGCCCTCCTCCGACGTTTCATCGCCCAGGCTCGCGACCTCCTCGAAGGAGCGCCCGCAGAAGGTGCTCGCGAGGTAGGCGCGCAGACGGTTGCGGCTCAGGGGCGAAATGACGGCCTCCAGCACGACGAGCAGGTCGAAGGCCTCGTCGGTGTCGAAGACGGAGCGTTCAACGTAGTCCCTCAGCTCGAGCCCACGCTTCACAAGCGCCGCCCGAAGCGCCGGGAGTTCGTTCTTGGTGCGGCTCAGGACCGCGAAGTCCGCGGGCCTCAGGGGACGCACGGGGACGGACGTTCCGTCCACCTCGATCCACTCGCCCGAGCGCTGCTTCTTGTCGCCGATCCTCACGGCGCCCGGCTCGTCGAGGGCCTTGCCCGAGGCCTCGATGTACCAGGCGATCTCGGAGGCGATCGCCTCGACGTAGAGCGCAAGGCCGTCGCTTTGCTTGTCGAAGACGGCGTAGTCGGGCTGTGTGCACCACAGGGCGAAGGGACGGGCCTTCTCCCAGTGCCCGTCGCGGTTCACGTAAAGGCCCAGGCAGGCGTTGCCCGGATTGGCGTCGACGGGCTCGTAGACGATGCCCTCGTCCTCGCCCTGGGTGGGCGTGGCGAAGAGCCCCTTCGGGGAGAACGCCCGGTTGACGAACTCAACGAGCTCGGGCGAGGAGCGGAAGTTCGTGCCGAGGAGCGCGGCGAGCCCGTCCGCTTCAAGGAGTTCGTTTCTCGCGCGGAAATAGGTGTTCAGGTCGGCGTTTCGGAACCCGTAGATGCTCTGCTTGGGGTCGCCCACGAGGAAGAAGGCGCGCGAGCCCCCTTCCGGGGCGCTCTTCGCCGCGTATTCCCCGCGGACGTCGTCGGCGAAGAAGAGCCGGCGGAAGATGGCGTACTGAAGGGGGTCGGTATCCTGGAACTCGTCGATCAGGACGGCCTTGTAGCGTTCGCGAACGCGGCGCACCAGCTCGCCCGTGTCGTCGTCCTCGATCGCGTCAAGGAGGTCGCTCAGGAGGTTCGAGAAGGCGACGACGCCCTCGCGGCGCTTGGCCTCCTCGAAGCGCCTCTTGATGCCGCGGGCGAACGCGTCGACGAATTCGGCGTCGTTGAAGCCTCCGATGCCCTTGACGACGCGCCAGTCCATGAGCACGGACCTGCCCGGACCGCGGAAGAGCGGCAGTTCGGCGACGGATTGGGCGAGGCCCTTCCATTGTTCGACGGGAACCTCGGCGACCGATTCGAGCGAGGACGCGAAGACGGGGTCGGCGATCAGTGAGCGAAGCTCCTCCTCGACCGCCACGTCGAGGATCTCCGAGACGTCGGGCATGACCTCGCGTCCGAAGGCGAGGCCCGCCGCGAAGTTGTGGTCCTGGAGGACGCTCTGGCAGAAACCATGGATCGTGACGACGGCGCTCTCGTCGAAGTGTTCGAGGTTCTTCTCCATCAGGTCCGCGACGACCCTCAGGATCCCCGCGTCGACGCTCTCGCCGGGCTGCGGCGAGGCCGCCTCGGGAAGGAGCGTCGGATTCCCGCGCCAGCGCGCAAGGAGCGCCTCGAGCATCGAAACGTCGCCCGAGGCCCGGCGTGCGTCCTCGTCGGCGCCCGCCCGGGCCCACCTCAGGGTGGTCTCAAGGAGCGCGCGGATGCGCGACTTCAATTCGGCCGTGGCGGCCTTCGTGAAGGTGACGAGCAGGACCTGCTCGATCGACATCGGCGCCTCGGCGGCGCCCCGTTCGACGAGGAGCCGGAGCACGAGGTACTGGATGGAGAATGTCTTGCCGGTGCCCGCGGACGCCTCGAGGAGCGTCGGAACGAAAAGCGGCGATGTCGTCAGGTTGAATTTTTCTTTGATCATGTCTTCACTTTTCGATCTTGACCATGTTGCTGATTTCCTCTCCGAGCGCGTCGAGGAACGCCTTCCTGCGCCGGACGGCGGCGTCGCGCCCCGGGTTGCCGCGCCAGAGGAACGGCTCGGCGGGGTCGCCCTGGTCCGCCCCCCATGAGAGGTCGTCGTCGTTGCTGAGGACGAGGCGCACGGCGCGGGATTCGTCGTAGAGGCGGAGCGCCTCCTCGAGGAACCGCTTCGGGGCGCACCAGATGAGCGTCTTCTTGGGATTGACCACGACGAGGGTGTGGGGGCACCGTCCCTCGGAGGCCTCCTTCACGAGGACCTCGCGGAGGATCCACTTCGGGGCGGGGTTTTCCTTGCGGTCGACGACCACGCGGAAGAGCCTCCCCTCCCCGTTCTCATAGAGCTCGTCGAGCTTGACCATGAGCTCTCGGGTGCGTCCCTCAGAATCCGTGACGGTGGACGTGATGCGCCTGGGTGCGACGGGACGGAGCCCCGTCTTGGCGATGAAGGCCGAGAAGGCGTCCGCCGTGGCCGCCGCCGTGGCGGCGAGCTCCCGGGCCGCATCGTCGCGCGTGGCGCGCGGACCGAGCCGGGGGTCGGCCTTCCAGCGCTCCTCGCGGATCCGGTCCTCATCGGCGCATCCGAGCTCGGCGGCGATCCTCGTCTGCAGGGCCTCGTTCTCGTAGATCCACTTCGTGAGGCTGTCCTCCACCCTGAGTTCCAGGGCGTCATCGACGGCCTCCGCCCGGGGGAGCGTCACGGCGGCGTAGCGCAGGACCTCGCGCGCGGGCTTCTTGATGAAGGCGGCGAGACGGTCGACGTCGATCCGGTCCGAGGACGGCAGGACGGTGACGGGGCCCTTGAGGAAGGCGCCCTCGGGGACGGCGTCCCTTTGACCGACGTCTTCCTGGCCGGCATCTTCCTGGCCGGCGTCTTCCTGGCCGGCGTCTTCCTGATCGGCATCCTCAAGAGCGTCGGCGAAGACCGGCGTCTTCCCGGCGGCCGCCGTCTCGA
>CAJMRV010000180.1 GCA_905215795.1 uncultured bacterium
GGCGTGCCGACCCTGTCCCTAATATAGACGAACCCCGCGGGGAGCGTCCTCCCTGCGGGGTCCTGTTCTGGTCGATCACCCGGAGGCGATCGTCAAGTCCTCAATCAGATGATTAGAACTTGTGCACCATGCCGACGTTGGCGACGAACGTGTTGGCGTGGTTGCCGTTGACGTCAGCAAGAACCTTGAGGTTCTTGTAGCGGTCGAACATGGCGCCCATGTCGGTGTAGACCGTCGTGCGCTTGGAGAGAGCGTAGTCGTAAGCGGCGGCGACGATGAAGCGGTTGAGCTTGAAGTGGTCGGCGTCGATGCGCTTGGCGTGGGCGAAGCCGAAGTCACCCTTGACCGTGCTGTTGCCGAGCTTGTAGGAAGCGCCGAGGTTCGTGCCGAAGCCCTTGACGAGCTGGTCCTTCATGACTTCTTCGTTGATCGTGGCGACGTTGAGGGCGACCTTGTCGTAGAACTGGGCAGCGGCGAAGAGCTGGAGGTCTTCCGTGGCCTTGACGTTGCCGCCGAAGCTGAACTTCAGACCGTTCTTGTCGGCCTTGCGCTTGAACTGGTCGACGATGAACGTACCGTAGAGGTCTTCGCTCTTGTAGGTGGCGCCGAGGGCGAGGAAGCGGTTGTTTTCGTTGTCGAGGTAGCCGTGCTTGTCCTGAGCTTCGTTGGCGTACTGGCCGATGAGGCTGAAGCCGGCGATCGACGGGGTTTCGTAGATGACCGAGTTGTTGAAGCGCTGAGCGGTCATGCCCGTGACGAACTTGAGGCCCGGGACGTCGGCACGGCCGTTGCCCATGGCGGAGACGGCACCGCCGAACTTGCCGAACTTGCCGAAGCCGGAGGAGATGGCGCCTTCGCGGCCCATGGCGAACGTACCGGCCACGGATTCGACGAAGAGGATGGATTCACGGTTGAAGAGACGGCCGTCCTTGTTGTCGAACTCGCCGTTCGAGAGGTTGAAACCGTTTTCGAGCTTGAAGCCGATCTTGAGGTTGTCGGAGATTTCTTCAACGCCCTTCAGGCCGATCTGGTTGGAGGTGTTGATGCCGTCCGTCATCTTGAAGGTGTTCTCATGAGCACCCTTCTGGAAGTGGACGTTCTTGAACTGGAAACCGGCGTCGACGGCACCGTAGAGGGTGACGTTGGCAGCCATGGCGGAACCGACGAAAGCGCCGGCGAGGGCGATGACGGTAAGGGACTTCTTAAACATTCTTTTGTTCCTTTTATGAGCGGAGCGCATCCGAGGGAAGGCGCCCCTTCGTTGTCAGGAAAGTTCGCGTGAGTTTGATTGATTGTCCCCATGCGAGGGTTTCCCCCCATCACGGGTTCCGCAATTCTTGCAGTTCAGACCGCATTTTTGGGTTCGACACAGCAAATACGCCCTTTATATGGGTACTTTCCCCTACGCAAAACGCATCTTCGGCCACATTTTTGTTGCTGAAATGCAACACATGAGGGTTAACGCCCCGATCATCACCTCTGCATGAAGCCCTCCCCTCATGGGGCTTCTTCGGTATGAGAGCAGGTCCTTCAGGCAAAGAAAAATCCCCGGCAAGCGCTCGGCTCGTCGGGGATCGGTTCATGAAACGCGGGATGCGGATGCTCAGCGCTTCATCTTGTCGGCCTGTTCGAGGACGATGTCCTTCGGGGGTGCCGACAGGTTGCCGGCCTTAAGGGCTTCGGCGAGGTTCGCGTCGATCATCTGCTCCATCGGGTCGTTCGGCGGAACGATCGACTTCAAGCGGTTCCAGTAGAGGGCGGCCTTTTCGTACTCACCCTTCTGGTAGGCGATGAAACCGCCCAGAAGCAGGATCTTCGGCTCGAACGGGTCGAGCGCAAGGGCCTTCTCAACGAGGGCCGGGATCTTGCCGTTGGGGTCCACGCCTTCATGGAGGCCCACTTCGACGTCGATCAGGCTCGAGATGGCGCGGGCGTCCTTGGGGTTCAAGCGCACGACGTTCTCGTAGGCCATCTCAGCCTGGGCGAGGTTTCCGTTCTGGGCGTAGTGCTCGGCGAGGATCTCCCAGGCGGAGAGGTTGTTCCTGTCCTTTTCGACGGCGATCTCGAGCTTGTTGATCACGCCCTGCATGGTCTTCTCGTTCGCCACGGCCTCGCGGGTCGCGGCGACCTGGGCGAGCGCGTCGCTCTGCAGGCTCGAGAAGTCACCGTAGAAGAGATAGAGCCCCGCCCCGGTGATCGGGAGGAGGAGCGAGATGGCGAGGGCCGTCACCTTGACGAACCCGCCCTCGCCCGCGGCGCCCTTTTCAGGGGTCTTCTCGGGAGGGAGGCCGCCCTCGTCCAAGAGTCGTTGTGCCAGGGCGCGCTCGGCCTTCTCGAAGGCGGCGTCGGTGATGCGGCCGCGTTCATGACGGGCCGTGAGTTCCGCGTGCTCCTTCTGGAGCGCCACGCGCACGGCACGGCGGTCCGCTTCGGAGGCGCCCTCGTCGTAGTCGGCCTCCTTCTTGAAGCGCATGGCGATGTAGAACGTACCGATGATGAGGAGGACCACGACGATGGCCACGGCGACGAAGATGATCTGGGTCATGCTTTAGTGCTCCTTCTTGGAATCATTGGCGGAGGAAAGGTCGGCGATGTCGGCGACGGTGCGCACGGCTCCGGCGTCCTTTCCGGCTTCGGCGTCGAACTCGCGCATGCGCACGAGGCGCAGCGCCTCGACGAGGCTCGGGCTCATCTCCTCGCGTGCGAGGTCGTCACGACGGCGGCGGACCACCGACCAGACCACCCAGAGGGCGAGCACGAGGAAGAGGAACGGACCGCACCAGAGGAGCACGGTCTTCGCCTTGAACGGGGGCTTGTAGAGGACGTAGTCGCCGTAGCGCTCCGTCATGTACTCGATCACCTCGTCGTTGGTGCGTCCGGCCTCGACGAGACGCGCCACTTCACGACGCAGGTCGATGGCGAGGTCGGCGTTGGATTCCGCAATGGACTCGTTCTGGCAGACGAGGCAGCGCAGTTCAAGGCTGATCTCGTAGACGCGCGGGTTCTTCACGGGGTCGAACTCCGCGGAGATCGCGGTCGGAGAGGAACGCGAGGCGGGGTTCTCCGAGGGGGCGGCCGGGATGTCGAACGCGGGCTCGGCGCCCTTGGCGGCGTTCTTCTCGGCGGCCGTCACGACGGCGTCGATCGCACGGCTGTCCACGGGATGGACGAGGCCGTCGGCCGTGCCGGCGGCGGT
>CAJMRV010000181.1 GCA_905215795.1 uncultured bacterium
ATCGTGGAATAGTGGTACTGCCATTCCGTAACTTGATTCGGGGCATGAGGCGAGCCCCACGGACTACTCCCGAGCGGTCGCCGACATCTCGGTGCTCCTGCTCATGGCCACCTGCGGCCTGCTCGCACGCCGCCACGAGGCCGCGAGCGACGCCGCGCTCCTCTGGGCGGGCGCCTTCAACCTGCTCGCACTCGCACGCTCGCTCGAGAACCCCCGCCGGGGCGCCGTCCTCGCGGGCGCCGCGACCGCCTTCACGTTCTTCGCCGGCAACCTCTATCTGGCGCTGGCCACCTTCGCCGCCGACCTGTTCTGCTTCGCGCGCGTGCGCGCCTTCGGCGGCAACAGGAAGGAGCGCTCGCAGACGCTCGTCGTCTCGGCGCTCGGCATCTCGATCCTCTGGCCGCTCCTCTCGTTTGCCTTCGCGGGCCCCGAAACGGCCTCCACCTGGTGGGCCGCCTGGCTCCCCACCGCCTTCGCGGGCATCGGCTGGGCCGGTCTCGAACCGCTCGCCTGGGTCTTCAAGAACGGCGTGTGGTACCTCTTCCCGCTCTGGCCGCTCGTCGTGCTCGCGATCGTCCGCTGGCACCGCCAGCGCCGCGAGGCCGAGCTCCGGATCCTCTTGATTTCCGTGCTCATGCCGTTCTTCACGGCGTTCTTCTCCGGCAACGGCAACCCCAACCTCGTCTTCCTCGGATTCCTCCCGCCGATGAGCCTCTTCGCGGCCTTCGGACTGGTGACGATGCGCGGACGCCACCGCTCGATCATCGACTGGTTCTTCCTGGCCGTCTCGACGATGGCCGTCCTGATCGGATGGAGCTACTGGGCCGCCTGGCTGCTCGGGACGCCCCCGAAAATGTGGCAGTCGATGATGTTGTTGGCCCCGGCGTCACACCCCGTGATCGATGCGGGTTTATACTTAGCCGTTGTCGCGTCGATCCTCTGGCTCGCGCTCTTCATCTGGCGCTTCACCCACCGTCCGGCCTTCGTCTGGTCGGGGGCGTGGCTCGCCGCCACCGGGACCACCGCGGTCTTCGCCGTCTGGATCGGCCTGTTCCACAGCGCCGCCGACGTCAACCGCTCCTACGAGCCCGTGGCGCACTCGGTGAAGGTGGTCTACACTGCGCTCGGCGGAACGCCGGGCGGCTGCATCGAAACCCGCGGCGTGCCCCTGGGGCTCGCGGGCTACCTCGAGGTGAAGACCGGCATCCGGATGACGGACCGTGAGGGCGCCTGCCCGGTCCGCCTGCTCCGACTCGACAAACGCGGCGCAAAGCCGGTGCTCCCCGAACACAGCGCGGGACCGATCGCCAGGCCGCACACCAACGAATACTTCTACCTCGTCGCCGACGACGAGTAGCATCCCGTCTGGAACGGGCCCCGTTGCGGGGGGCCTCCGAACGGGGAACCCGGAAAACACGGAACACTCCACAGGCGCCTCTTTGGCCTTCGAAAGAGGCGCTTGTTTTCCGCGGTGCCCGCCGTCCCGTGGGGGCGGCGGCGCGAAGGCGAAACGCAATCATTCACCCGGAGGGGCGCCTCCCCTCCCATAAAAGTGAGCCAAAGTCACACCATGTCAATCCTCAACGCACCCGATATCTCGCTCAAGGCGCTGTTCAAGCTCGCCGGGCCCATCTTCATCGCCAACATCTCAGTGATCCTGAGCGGCACGATCGACACGATCATGGGCGGCCAGCTCGGCAAGGACCACCTCGCCGCCATCGGCCTGGGCCTCGCCGCGACGCTGCTCGTGTACCTCTCCCTGGCGGGCATCCTCCAGAGCCTCTCCCCGATTGCGGGCCACCACTACGGCTCGCAGAAGTTCACGGAAGTGGGCGACGAAGTGCAGCAGAACATCTGGCTGGGCGTGCTCCTCACGTTCGTCGGCATGCCGCTCCTTCTGAACACCGAGTTCTGGATCAACCTGGGCGGCGCCTCGGGCGCGGTGGCCGACATGGCCCGCACCTACATGTGGTGCTCGGGTCTGACGATCACGTTCTGCTTCTGGGGGCGCACCTTCATCTCGGTGAACTCCGCGATCTCGCGCCCGCGCCTGACGATGTACGTCTCGCTGATCATGCTCGCCCTGAAGGCCCCTCTGAACGCCGTCTTCATGTACGGCCTCTTCGGCATGCCCGAGATGGGCGGCGCCGGCGCCGGCGTCTCCTTCGCGCTCCTCAACATCATCGGCTTCTTCTGCTACTACGCCATCTGGCGCTTCGACAAGTACTGCCACAAGTTCCACTCCACCCGCTTCATGTGGCCGAGCTGGAAGCTCCTCAAGGAGCAGCTCCACGTGGGCGTGCCGATCGGCCTGTCGAGCTTCTTCGAAGTCTCGAGCTTCACCCTGATGGCCATCTTCGTGAGCCGCCTGGGCGCTGAATACATGTCGGCCCACCAGATCGTGAGCAACGTCACGAGCATGCTCTACATGGTCCCGCTCT
Source organism: uncultured bacterium (assembly GCA_905215795.1). Lineage (GTDB taxonomy): Bacteria > Pseudomonadota > Gammaproteobacteria > Burkholderiales > Burkholderiaceae_F > Sutterella. The sequence goes on from CAJMRV010000181.1 coordinate 2,442, forward strand.
CCATGGGCATCGCCACCTCGGTGCTCGTCTCCCAGAGCCTCGGCGCCACGTGGCCCTCGATGGCCTTCGCCGCCATGAAGCGCGCCCTCACGGTGACGGTGTGCATCGCCGTCGTCCTCGTCACGGTGCTCTTCTTCGCGCGCCCCTTCATCATGGAGCTCTACTCGAGCGACCACAGCGTGCGCGTCGTCGCCGGCACCGTGTTGATCGCCGCGTGCATCTACCACGTCTTCGACTCGATCCAGTGCGTGAGCGGCTTCGCCCTGCGAGGCTACCGCATCACCAAGCTCCCGATGGCCATCTACGGGACGCTCCTCTGGGGCTGCGGCCTCGGCGGCGGCTACTACCTCGGCTTCCACGCCGAGTGGGCCGGCGGTCCGTTCGGCATCTACGGCTTCTGGGGCGCCACGGCCTTCGCCCTCGTGATCACGGGCCTCGCCATCGGCGCCATGGCCCTCTGGATCGGCAGGAGCCGCGCCAAGGACGACGAGCACACGCCCGAACAGATCGAGGCGGCGCTCCACCACAACAAGACGTTCTGAGAATGAACACGCCTCCCACCGCGGCCCCAGGGCCGCACGGGAGGGATGATTCCAAAGCAGCCCCCGGACACGACGTCCGCGGGCTGCTTTTTTCTTGCCCGTGTACTGAAGTGGTATGGGTTTGATGTACAGGTTCTCTTAAACATCATGTCTCACACTA
>CAJMRV010000182.1 GCA_905215795.1 uncultured bacterium
CCCTTGGCTTCGATGCGTTCGAAGCGGCGGAACGTCATATTCTCGCCGATCTTGCCGACGAGGGCCTTGCGGACGGCTTCGAGCGTCGTGCCTTCGATTTCGCAGGCGCCGAGGGCTTCGATGTCGGCCGGGTTCTTTTCGGCGACGAGGCGGACGGCGTCTTCGGCCATCTTCAGGAATTCGGGGTTCTTGGCCACGAAGTCCGTTTCGGAGTTCACTTCGAGGAGGGCGCCGACCTTGCGGTCTTCGCTAACGAAGATGGTCACGACGCCTTCGGCCGTGATGCGGGCGGCGGCCTTGGAGGCCTTGTTGCCGAGCTTGACGCGGAGGATTTCCTCAGCCTTGGCCATGTCGCCGTCGGCTTCCGTGAGGGCCTTCTTGCATTCCATCATCGGGGCGTCGGTTTTGCCACGTAATTCCTTGACCATCGCAGCGGTAATAGCAGCCATGTCAGTCTCCTAGTAATTTGAAAATAAATAAAAACTTGCGCATTCGAAAAAAGGGGCACCTCCGAAGATGGCGCCCCTTTTTTCAATTTGGTCGGACGCCGGCGGACATCGGTCCGCCGAGTCCTTCCGCCGCGGCGGCGGATTCAGAGTCGTCCGCCGTCACGACGCCGTTGGATTCGGAAGAATCAAGCGGCGGGAGCCTCTTCAGCGGCCACTTCGACGAAGGCTTCTTCGGCGGGAGCGGCGACGGCGGCTTCGACTTCAGCGAGGGAGTCCTTGCGGCCTTCGATGATGGCGTCGGCGATGCCCTTGGCGTAGATCGCCACGGCCTTGGCCGAGTCGTCGTTGCCGGGGATCACGTAGTCCACGCCGGCGGGGTTGCAGTTCGTGTCCACAACACCGATGACGGGGATGCCGAGCTTGTTGGCTTCCTGGATGGCGATCTTGTGATAGCCAACGTCCACGACGAAGATGGCATCGGGCAGACCGTTCATGTCCTTGATGCCGCCGATGGACTTGTTGAGCTTCTCAACAGCGCGTTCGAAGTCGAGGGCTTCCTTCTTGGTGAGCTTCTCGGCGGAACCGTCTTCGAGCTTCTGTTCCATATCCTTGAGACGCTTGATCGTGCCGCGCACCGTCTTGTAGTTGGTGAGCGTGCCACCGAGCCAGCGCTGGTCGACCCAGCCGCATTCGGCACGCTGGGCTTCAGCGGCGATGATGTCGCGGCCACCGCGCTTCGTGTCGACGAAGAGGATCTTGCCACCCTGAGCGGAGAGCTGACGGGCGAACTTGCAGGCCTCGGCGAACTTGACGACGGTCTTTTCGAGGTTGATGATATGGATCTTGTTGCGGGCGCCGAAAATGTACTGGGCCATCTTCGGGTTCCAGAAGCGGGTCTGGTGGCCGAAATGGCAACCGGCTTCGAGCATTTCACGCATGGTGATCATTTGTATAAACTCCAAGGTTTGTAGTCTTACACGCCTTTGTCGGAACCCCCCTTGAACTTGTTGTTTTAGGGCGGCACCTTGGATAAGACGTGCGCTGATAACACCCGGGGCCGACCAAGGCGCACCGGGCAAGAAAAAAAACGACCAGAAGACTCGGGTCGACTAAAGCTCGGGATTATACGTGGGAAGGGACCGCTTTTCAAGCTCAGACCCCTTTTATTTCGGCTTTTGAGGAGGCCCCTGCAGAAGCCTTCCCGAAGGGCTCTGGAGAAGGTCTTCCCGGACGCCTTTCCTGAGCCTTTTCAGCGGGCTTTTCACCGCCCGTTTCCAAGTCCTTTTGCCCGGCCTGCGAGGAGCCTTCCTCCCATGCGCCCCGCACGGCGTTCCCGCCTCCCGGCTCCCCGGCGTACCCATGTCTGCGGCAGGGCTTTTCCGTCCGCCCCGGCATGAGGGAAAACGCCACCATCGACCCCGCGTTTGTTGTACCATTAATCACAACCATCGGCGTCCCCTTCAGCGGACGCCGCTCCATTTCATTCGGAACGGAACAAGAATTCATGTCCATCATCATCAAAACCCCCGAGGAAATCGAGGGTCTGCGCAAGGCCGGCCGCACCGCCGGTGAACTCCCCGACTACCTGACCCCGTTCGTCAAGCCCGGGATCACCACGGCCGAGCTCGACCGCCTCGCCTACGACTACACCGTCAACGTCCAGAAGGCCATCCCGGCGTGCCTGCACTACCAGCCGCACCCCTCGATGACGCCCTATCCCGCGACGACCTGCATCTCCGTGAACCACGTCGTCTGCCACGGCATCCCCTCCGAGAAGAAGCTCAAGGCGGGCGACATCGTCAACATCGACGTCACCAGCATCGTCGACGGCTTCCACGGCGACACCTCCCGCATGTTCCTCGTTGGCAAGCCCACGATCGCGGGCAAGCGCCTCGTCGACCTGGCCTTCCAGATCATGTGGGCCGGCATCGACGCCGTGCGCCCGGGCGCCACGTTCCGCGACGTGGCCCTGGCCTCCCACGACCTCGCCAAGAAGAACGGCGTCTCGGTCGTGCGCGACTACGGCGGCCACGGCATCGGCCGCGGCTTCCACGAGGAGCCCTTCGTCTACCACTACCCGTCGACCTCGCCTGACGCCAAGGCGACCCTCGACACGGTCCTCAAGCCCGGCATGGTCTTCACCGTCGAACCGATGGTCAACGCCGGCCGCTACGACGTCTCCTCGCTGAGCGACGGCTGGACCGTCGTGACCCGCGACCGCTCGCTCTCCGCCCAGTGGGAGCACATGGTCGTCGTCACCGAGACGGGCTACGACATCCTCACGGCGAGCAAGGGCACGCAGACGCCGCCCGACTTCGTCAAGGGCTACCGCCTCCCCGAGAACCTCTGATTCCCGGTTGAAGAAACACCTGCGCGCGCCTCCAGGCGCGCCGACAAGGCTTCCGCGTCCATGACGACACGGAAGCCTTGTTTTTTCCAACATGCTGAAGTGGTATGGGTTTGATGTACAGGTTCTCTTAAACATCATGTCTCACACTACGTCTTTAAAGCAGGTCGCCTGCGAGGCTCTTTTTCACTTCTATCCGGTCAGAACTTTGGCAAGGCAACTGGGCGTGTCACCCAGCACGGTGGGTTCCGGGACTGTAAGAAATTTTGTGTAAGCGTGACTTCCCTCAAAAGTTAGTCTAAGT
>CAJMRV010000183.1 GCA_905215795.1 uncultured bacterium
ACCGCAAGCCTTTTCGGTGACGATCCCGTCACGCAAACCAACACCAGCTCAAGGACCGACGCCCCCTCGGGGACGGCCGCCGATGCTCCGCGCGTGGACATGCGTCCCCTCGCCGAACGTCTGCGCCCGCGCACCCTCGACGAGGTCATCGGCCAGAAGCATCTCCTCGGCCCGGGCTCCCCGCTCAGGGTGGCCTTCGAGAACAACCGCCCCCATTCGATGATCCTCTGGGGCCCTCCGGGCGTCGGCAAGACGACGCTCGCCCGCCTCATGGCCACGGCCTTCGACCTTCCGTTCAAGGCCATCTCGGCCGTTCTGGGCGGCGTCAAGGACATCCGCGAGGCCGTCGACCAGGCCGAGGTCATGATGAAGGCCTCCGGCAAGCCCACGCTGCTCTTCGTCGACGAAGTCCACCGCTTCAGCAAGAGCCAGCAGGACGCCTTCCTCCCCTACGTCGAGTCGGGGCTCTTCGTCTTCGTCGGGGCCACGACCGAGAACCCCTCCTTTGAAGTGGTGAGCGCCCTTCTGTCGCGCTCCACCGTCTACCAGCTCGAGAGCCTCAAGGACGACGAATGCCTCGAGCTCGTCGAACGCGCCCTTTCGATGGCCTTCCCCGAACTCAAGGTCGACGAACCCGCGAGGAAGCTCCTCGTGGACCTCGCCGACGGTGATGCACGCCGCCTGATCAACGCGATCGACGTGGCGGGCACGATGGCCGCCGAGCGTCATGTGGCCGAGATCGACGTGGAGTTTCTGAGGAAGAGCCTTCCGGCGACGCTTCGCCGCTTCGACAAGGGCGGCGACGCCTTCTACGACCAGATCAGCGCCCTTCACAAGTCCGTGCGCGGCTCGGACCCCGACGCCGCCCTCTATTGGATGGTGAGGATGCTCGACGGCGGGTGCGACCCGCAGTACATCGCCAGGCGCGTCGTCCGGATGGCGATCGAAGACATCTCCATTGCGGACCCCCGCGGCACCCAGCTCGCGCTCGACGCCGCCGAGCCCTATGAACGCCTCGGTTCGCCCGAAGGCGAGCTCGCCCTCGCGCAGGCCGTCGTCTATCTCGCCTGCGCCCCCAAGAGCAACGCCGTCTACAAGGCCTACAACGAGGTGCGCCGCTTCATCAAGCAGGACAAGACGCGCCCCGTCCCCCTGCATCTGAGGAACGCCCCCACCAAGCTCATGGCCGACCTCGGCTACAAGGCGGGCTACCGCTACGCCCACGACGAGCCGGGCGCCTTCGCCGCCGGCGAGGTCTACCTTCCCGAGGGCCTCGAGGGAATGAAGTGGTATTTCCCCACCGAACGCGGCGTTGAATACAAGATCTCCGAGAAACTCCGGCGCCTCGACGCCCTCAACAAGGAGGCGCAGCGCCAGGGCAGGGGACGCGACTACAAGAAGGTCAAGGCCTAGATTTGCGTTTTGCCGTCATAAAGGCGAAAATTATTAGTTACTAATTCATGTTCGCGGCACTGATTCCCTAACCGCGGCACTCTATTTAAGGATAGAAAATGCTCGATTTAACGTTGCTCCGCAAGCAGCTCCCTGAAGTCGTCGAACGTCTGGCTGCCCGCGGTTTCGAATTCCCGCAGGACGAGTTCAACCAGCTTGAAGCGGCCCGCAAGGAAATCCAGACGGAAACCGAAAAGCTCCAGGCCCAGCGCAACCAGCTCTCCAAGCAGATCGGCATGGCCAAGAAGAACGGCGAGAACGCCGACGCCCTGATGGCCGAAGCCGCCAAGATCCCCGCTGAGCTTTCCGAACTCGAAGGCCGTCTCGAGGAAATCCGCACGAAGCTCAACGACATGCTCCTGCGCATCCCGAACCTCCCGCACGAAAGCGTCCCGACCGGCAAGGACGAGACCGAGAACGTCGAAATGCGCCGCTGGGGCACCCCGCGCGAATTCGACTTCGAGATCAAGGACCACGTCGACGTCGGCGCCGGCATCGGCCTGGACTTCGACACGGCCGCCAAGGAATCGGGCGCCCGCTTCGCCTTCATGCGCGGCCAGGTCGCCCGTCTGCACCGTGCCATCGCCCAGTTCATGCTCGACACGCACACGCGTGAGAACGGCTACACCGAGTGCTACACCCCGTACATCGTCACCGCTTCGACGATGCAGGGCACCGGCCAGCTCCCGAAGTTCGAGGAAGACCTCTTCGCCGTCAAGAAGGGCGGCGCCAACGGCGAGGGTGAACAGCTCTACCTCGTGCCGACCGCCGAGGTGACCCTCACCAACCAGGTCGCCGGCATGATGCTCAAGAACAAGGACCTCCCGATGCTCGTGACGGCCCACACGCCCTGCTTCCGTTCGGAAGCCGGCGCCTACGGCCGTGACACCCGCGGGATGATCCGCCAGCACCAGTTCGACAAGGTCGAGATGGTCCGCATCGTCCGTCCCGAGAACTCCTACGAACACCTCGAGGAGATGACGGGCAACGCCGAGGGCATCCTCCAGAAGCTCGGCCTGCCGTACCGCGTCATCGTGCTCTGCACGGGCGACATGGGCTTCGGCGCCGCCAAGACCTATGACCTCGAAGTCTGGATCCCCTCGCAGAACACCTACCGCGAGATCAGCTCCTGCTCGAACTGCGAAGCGTTCCAGGCCCGCCGCATGGGCACCCGCTTCAAGGACGAGAACGGCCGTTCGCAGTACGTCCACACGCTCAACGGCTCCGGCCTCGCCGTCGGCCGCACGCTCGTGGCGATCCTCGAGAACTACCAGAACGCCGACGGTTCCGTCACCGTTCCGGAAGTGCTCCGTCCCTACATGGGCGGTGTTGAAGTGCTCCGTCCGACGGAAGCCGCTCCGTTCTCCAAGTAAGACGTCACCGCACGCATCTTCGAACGCCTTCCGGCACGCCGGAAGGCGTTTTCATTGATGCGGGCGCCCGGCGCCTCACGCCTTCACGTGATTGAGCACCGGGAGAAGGACATCTTCTTGACAAAAACAGGGGATTTCGGTACTATTGCCTTCTCTGTTTAATCTGGAACACGGAAGGGTGGCAGAGAGGTCGAATGCGCCGGACTCGAAATCCGGTATACGGTCCATCCGTATCGAGGGTTCGAATCCCTCCCCTT
>CAJMRV010000184.1 GCA_905215795.1 uncultured bacterium
CGCCCTTCGGGACTTTCACCCTTTAGATACTGCGCATGCCCAGCGCACTGGAAAACGGCGCGCTCCCCCCGAGCGGGGAACGCGCCGTCGTCTATTCCGGAGGCGGTCATTCGAACGTTCTTCGCCGCTCCACACCGTAGGCGCGGGCGAGCGCGACCAGGGTGTCGTGGGCGCGCCCCTCGGCGCGGTTGCCCACCATCACCCAGCCGGGAAGCCCGGCGTTCCTCGCGCGCAGGAGCCACTTGGCGATCACCGCCCTCGTCATCGGATCGGAGGCCACCCAGGCGTTCCTCATCTCGGGGCTCCTCAGGGGCCGCGCGAGCGACGGCGACAGGGACCAACGGCAGATGAAGGGCGCGCCGAGCGGCGGCTCGCCGGGCGCACTCGAGAAGGGACCCGCGGGACCGTCGACCGGGACGGTCGAGAAAAGCGAATGGAAGTACTCGAGGGCGCGGCTCTGACGCAGGGCGTTGGGCATCGTCGGATGGAGGCTCATCACGGGGACGGCCCCGATCTCATGGAGCCCCTCGAGCATGCGCTTGGTGAGGAACGCCACGTTCCGCCACTCGACGCCGAGCACCGCGCGTTCGGGAAGACGTTCCGCGACGGCCGCGACAAGCGCGAGCGCGCGTTCGAGCGAAGTGAAGTAGCCCGCGCCGCGGATGTCCTCGAGGGAATGCGGTCCGATTTCGAGGAGGACCACCCGGAGGTGCTCCCCGAGGATGAGGAGCGGCTCGTCGAGCGCCTCCTTGGCGAGCGTGCGCACGTCGCCGTAGTCGGGATTGGGTGCCGTGATGCGCCCCTTGGCGTCCCTGAGGTAGGGATCGGTGAGGCGGGCGGGGAGCCTCAGCGCGAATTCAAGCGGCGCGTCGGGTCCCGGCGCGGCCGCGATCATGCGGAGCTCCTCCTCGTTGTAGGGCTTGACGTAGGAGCGCTCGAGCGAGACGACGCGCACGAGCGGATGACGGGCGAGTTCGGGGAGGCCGCCCGAGAAGAGGCGCTTCACGCCGGAGGTGGCGTCGTAGAAGGCCCCCACGTACCCGGGCGAGGTCCAGCCGAGCGTCCCGAGGCGCACCTCGGGCGGCAGCGAGAGCGCGAGCGAGCGCTCCTCGGCGGTGAGCGGTGCGCGGCGCACGCTCACGTACTCGGGACCGACGGGATGCGGGACGTTGTTCGTCATGAAGGCGTTCTCTCCTCATTATCGGAAGCACCGGGGCGGCGGCCCCGGGAGGCTCCCGGGCGTATGGAACCGGAAGGACCGGCATCGGGCGCTTCCCGTCGGGGAGACGGAGGGGCGGCCGGCCGGAGGGGTTCCCTCCCCTCGATTCTCACCCGATACCGTTCCAAACGCATCCGCGGTGTGGATAACTTTGTAAACGAATGTAACACAACGCGGTTTCCGACGTCCCGGAATCGGCTCTACGACGGCCTTCGTGTTTTTGAGTCCCCGTCGAGGTGCGGATAAACGCGGAGGGCTCGGCGGCGTCAACCGCGGGTCGACTCTGTTACTATCAGAGCCATTGTTCAAACCTTTTCAAAACCATGGACTTAACCACCGTACCCGTATGGGTCGTCGATGACGACGACGTGCGTTATTCGATCCAGTTCGCCCTGGCCACGCTTGGAATGCAGTGCGCCACCTTCGGCTCAGGCGAGGCCTTCCTCGAGGAGGTCGACATCAACCGTCCGGGCTGCCTCGTCATAGACACCCACATGAAGGGCATGACGGGCCTGGAGGTGTTCGAACACCTCAGAAAGCACGACTCCCCGATCAAGGTCATCTTCTTCTCGGGCCGCGGCTCGATCACCGAGGCCGTGCAGGCCATGGAGGACGGCGCCGTCTCCTTCATGCAGAAGCCTATCTATCCGGACGAACTCGTCAAGAAGATCCACATCGCCCGCACCCGTTCGATCCTCTCCGAGGAGATGTGTGCCGCGAGACGCTGCCTGATGACGCTCTCCAAGCGCGAGCTCCAGATCTTCCCGCTCATCTGCGACGGCCTCACGAGCCAGGAGATCGCCGAGAAGCTCTACCTGTCGCGCCGCACGGTCGAGGTACACCGCCTTCACATCGCCCGCAAGCTCGACCGCAAGAACCCCGTGACGATCCTCCACGACCTCTGCAAGGACCGCCTCCCGGGCGAACTCCAGCCGCCCGAACTCGAGGAGGCTCCCGAGTAGGCCTGGTCCACCCGGTTCCGCCACGATTCGACAAACCCCGCGCCTCACAAGGGAAACGCGGGGTTTAATCATTTTTGTTCAAAGCCTTTGAAGGCCCGTCACTCGTTGTCGAAGCGTCCCTTCCCGTCCGTCGCCTCGTAGATCTCGTGCGCAAGACGCATCGGGCAGTACTTCGGACCGCACATGCTGCAGAAGTGGGCCGCGTCGGCGCCCGAGCCCGAGAGCGTGGCGTCGTGGTAGGCGCGGGCGCGCTCCGGGTCGAGGGCGAGCGCGAACTGGTCGCGCCAGCGGAACTCGAACCTCGCCGAACTCATCAGGTGGTCGTGGAGCACCGCGCCGGGGATCCCCTTGGCGATGTCGGCCGCGTGGGCGGCCAGGCGGAAGACCACCATGCCCCGGCGAACGTCCCCGCGCGTGGGAAGGCCGAGGTGTTCCTTCGGGGTGACGTAGCAGAGCATCGAGGTGCCCGCGGCGGCCATCACCGTGCCGCCGATCGCGGCGGTGACGTGGTCGTAGCCCGCGCCGACGTCGGAGACGAGCGGCCCGAGCGTGTAGAACGGGGCCTCGTCGCACCAGGCGTCCTCGTTCTCCTGGTTCTCGCGGATGCCGGGGAGCGGGACGTGGCCCGGCCCCTCGATCATGCACTGCACGCCGGCGTCGCCCGCGATGCGGTTGAGCTCGCCCAACGTCCTCAACTCCCCGTACTGGGCGCGGTCGTTGGCGTCGTAGAGGCTCCCCGGGCGCAGGCCGTCGCCGATCGAGAGGGTCACGTCGTAGCGGTGCGCGATCTCGAGGAGCTCCCCGAAGTTCTCATAAAGGAAGTTCTCGCGGTCCATGCCCATCATCCAGCG
>CAJMRV010000185.1 GCA_905215795.1 uncultured bacterium
CGGTTGGTGGTGTGAGAGGGGAGGAGCACCGAGAGTGCTCCCCTCTACTCGATTGTCCGCCGCGGGTCGTCCGGAGGTTGTTTTTCCGGACCGGGAAAACGAAAAAGCCCCGGAAACAATCCGAGGCCTTCGAAGAATTTCTGGCGGAAGGGGAGGGATTCGAACCCTCGATACGGATTTCCCGTATGCCGCCTTTCCAGGGCGGTACATTCAACCACTCTGCCACCCTTCCGCACTTTTATTTTGCCCAACATCTTCTCGCGCTAGGTGATCAGCGTTTCGTGCAAGAAGATTTGTTTTGTTGAGAACACGAAGTATACACGAATTCAGGATGAAAAACAGGGTTGCCCCCAAAATGCGGTATTCAACCCTGAAATATGACGTGAAGACGTTATGCCTTCGTTGCCTTTGCGGAGCCTCAGCGGTGGCGCGAACGGAAGATCATGAAGGCCGTGTCGTACTCGAGGGCGTCCTTCTTGCCGCAGAGCACGCCCGACCAGGCGCTCATGAGGTTCATGTAGACGGCGGGCTTGAGTTCGCGCCCCATCATCTTCTCGGCGGCGTCCATCTCGGTGAGCGTCTCGATGTCCGCGAGGTAGCGCTTGAGCACGAGGAGCACGTCGTGGCGGTCATCGCCGTTGAAGCCCTCGACCTCGTCCTTGAGCGCGGCGCGCGCGTGCGCGGCGAGCGCGGGGCCCGTCCAGCCGTTCTCGAGGACGCGTTCGCCGTCGCCCTTCGTGGAGAGAAGGCCGGCGAGGTCGTTGAGGAACTCCTCGGCCTGGGCCGCGATCTTAGGGGCGTCCTCGTGGCCTGGCTCGTTCTTCTGGAGGTAGAGGTTCTGCATCGTCGCGATGCCGAGTTCTTCGAGTGCCATGAGCATCATGCTCTGGTCCTTGAAGTCGACGGTCGGATGCGGCGTGAATTCCTGATCGGTTGCAGACATGCGGTGTCCTCCTGAAACATTTGAAGTGCTCCACATTATAGATGAGTCGCGCGTCGTGCACCCGCGCGCCCGCGTGCGCATGCGGCCGCGGGGTTTGCGGCTGGATTTGATTCAGGTTGAGTGTTCGGGCATGATTCGGCGTTCCAGGATTCATGACGCTACAATGAATCGTCCGCGCGCCTCCGTTTTTTTGAGGGAGGGCGCTCCATCAACCGACACCAGGGAGTCAAGACAATGCCCAGCAATCAGTATGAAACGATGCTCCGCCACGTTCTGGAGAACGGCACTCCCAAGGGTGACCGCACCGGCACGGGCACGCGCTCCGTGTTCGGCTACCAGATGCGCTTCAACCTCGCCGAGGGCTTCCCCCTCGTGACGACCAAGAAGCTCCACATCCGCTCGATCGTCCATGAGCTGCTCTGGTTCCTCTCGGGGTCGTCGAACATCGGCTACCTCAAGGAGAACAAGGTCCGCATCTGGGACGAGTGGGCCGACGAGAACGGCGACCTCGGTCCCGTCTACGGCGTCCAGTGGCGCTCGTTCCCGAAGCCCGACGGCGGTCACGTCGACCAGATCGCCCAGGTCGTCGACCAGATCAAGAACAACCCGGACTCGCGCCGCCTCATCGTGTGCGCCTGGAACCCGGGCCAGGTCGACGAGATGGCCCTTCCGCCGTGCCACTGCCTCTTCCAGTTCTACGTCGCCGACGGGAAGCTCTCCTGCCAGCTCTATCAGAGGAGCTGCGACATCTTCCTCGGCGTGCCCTTCAACATCGCGAGCTACGCGCTGCTCACCCACATGGTCGCCCAGCAGTGCGACCTCGAGCCGGGCGACTTCGTCTGGACGGGCGGCGACGTGCACCTCTACAACAACCACGTCGAGCAGGCCCGCCTGCAGCTCACCCGCGAGCCGCGCGCCTATCCGAAGCTCGTGATCAAGCGCCGCCCCGACTCGATCTTCGACTACAAGTTCGAGGATTTCGAGATTGTCGGCTATGATCCGCACCCCCACATCAAGGCCGAAGTCTCGGTCTGAGGAGTTCCACTAGACATGCAGGTCCACATGATCGTCGCCACCGCCCTGAACCACGTCATCGGCGGGGGCAACAACATGCTCTGGCACGTTCCGGAGGATTTCAAGCACTTCAAGAAGGTGACCATGGGGCGTCCCGTCGTCATGGGGAGGAAGACCCATGAATCGATCGGCCGTCCGCTCCCCGGTCGCAAAAATGTTGTGATTTCACGTACGCCGGGGTACGCCCCGGAGGGCGTCGAAGTGGTCTCCTCGCTCGAGGAGGCCTACCGTCTCCTCAAGGACGAGGAGCTCGTCTTCGTGATCGGAGGAGGCCAGATCTACCGTCAGGCGCTCCCGAAAGCAACGCGAATCTGGCTCACCGTCATGGGCCGGGATTTCGAAGGCGACACCACCTTCCCGGAGCTTGATGAGAAGGAGTGGAAGCGCACCCTGATCGAGCACCTTGAGCCCGAGGGAAAGCGTGATTTCAGCGTCGACTTCTACACGCTCGACCGAATCTGATTGCTTCCGGAAACCGGATGAAAAACCCCACTGCCCGAAAAACAGGCAGTGGGGTTTTCTCATGCAGGTGTCTAGTGTCAGATGGCTTTTGAGGCTTGCTTCCTGGAAATTGTCAACAGACGGGGTGGAAGTTGTCCACAGAAATTGTGAATAAGTCTGTGAAAAAGCCGCGAATGGCGCCGCTAAGCCATGCGAATCAAGGACTTATGAAACTGCCTAAAAAGTAGGCAGTTGTGACTAGTTGGCGGACCCGGGGAGGAGGGGGTGGGAAAAGGGTTTTCCCGAATGCCCCGGAGGGGTGTCCGACACGTTTTGACAACGCAAAAAAAGCGCCCTTCTTTCGAAGAGCGCTTTCTTTTTGAATCTCTGGTGCGGCAGGCAGGATTCGAACCCACGACCCTCTGGTTCGTAGCCAGATACTCTATCCAACTGAGCTACTGCCGCACTGTTTCGCAAAAAGCGTAGGAAGTGAATATTACACGCCTTTACAAGAAATTGCAACCCCACCCCTGCAAATAGCGTCTTCATGGTACGGGTTCGCCCCGAAAACG
>CAJMRV010000186.1 GCA_905215795.1 uncultured bacterium
TGGTCACGAACACGGCGAGTTTCAGTGACTGAAGTCACTCAGCTATGATTGAACCCCATTGCCTCCGGCGAAATCACCATCGAAGCCCACATATCGGCAGAATTGCTTGAACGAGTCATTAAAGGCTTTGAAAAAGCCAAATTCACCCAAAGAAAAATATTGAATTCAATTCGGGAAAACTGCAGTCTGAGCGAATGACTGGTCTCCACGTTCTCCCGAAACTTCACATTCCCCGTACATTTGACCTACCATGGAAAAAATGAACACGACAAGGAGACGCCATGATCGACCACATGCGCGAACAGAAATTCGGGGACTTTCCGAACGTTGAGACCTACGAAAACCTCAAGAGCATCGCCAACCTCTCGATCGCCAGAGCAACGACGGCGATCACCGACGGCACACACGACGCCGCACTCTTCGGGCGCGTCAACAACGACCTCGCCGGCGCCATCGAATCCGTCGGTCGTCTTGCGGCCGCCGTGCGGAAGGCGCGCAACATCGTCGCACGAAAGATCGACAAGGCCTGCAAGGGTGAGGAAACTGATGGCTGCGGGCTCGAAGGCGTCGCGCTCGTGAGTGAACTCACAAAACAGACCCACGCCTCGATCCATCACGCCCGCCACCAGCTCGCGGAATACGAAACACCCCCTGAAGGCCTGCGCGAAAGCCTCTTTCTCCTCGAAATCCTCGAGGGCGTCCTCGTGCGCCACGAAGGCGAATTGAAGGAACTCCTCGAGGAATGCAAGGTGCTTGATGCATACAAGGAATAAATCCGAAAACAAAGGCCGGCATCCTTTAAAAGGATAGTCGGCCTTTTTGCACCCTTTGCAAATTTACGCCAAAGCAACCATGGCTTTTCACCTTTCAAAAGCGTCACACGAACAAGCAAAATACAACATCGCGAACTCCTTGCAACACAAGACATTCATGAACAACAAATAAAAACAAAATCAAGATATTTGTTTAAACTTGTAATTTCATCGGGTTATCACTGAAATACTTTCGTTGTTCAGCAACAAAATCAGGAATTAAAATCGAAACGAATTTCCTGAGCGCACCGCAGAGTTTCACTGAACATGCCCTGAGCAGAGGGAAAAGAAATCATCCGAACAACCACCAAAGGAGAAACTCCATGGAGTTCGTTGAACTTACACTCCTTCTCATCGTGGCTCTGCTCCTGCTCTACAAGCCACAGCATGAAAAGCTCGCTTATTGGATAACGATGCTCACGTGGGCCGTCATCGTGTTTATGTACATCGGCCACACCATCCAAGCTCCGTTCTCAACGCTCAATCTCTAAAGGGAGGCCATCATCATGTCATCAAACGATATGTCCACTCCCATCAAAGAGAGTGACCTCAAGAAAGCCCGCAGCTGGTACACCATCATCTGCTGGGGTGCGTTCCTCATCATCCTGCTGCCCGTTGGCATCGCCAACTTCGTCTTCGGGTACATTTTCGGCGACAGCCCCTGCACGCTCTGCTGGGGACAGCGCGAATTCATGTGCTTCATCGGCGTCATGGGCTTCTTCATCGTGCGTTACGGCTTCAAGCCGAAGTATCTGGCAACGCTGCTCTTGATGAGCTCCGTTGGCATCTACGCCTCCCTCAGGCACGTTTCCATTCACGCCGCACGCGATCTCGGCCAAGGCTTCGGCATGGCGGTCTTCGGCGTGCACACCCAGATGTGGGCGGAAATCGTCTTCTGGTGCTCCGTCTTCCTGCTTTCCATCGCCTTCTTTTTTGCTCCGCGCTTCGACGCCTTGGTCGAGGAGTTCCGTGGCAAGGCCTACAGGGAGCTCACCAAGTTCAACCGCATCGCCCTGGGCATCGTCATCGTGATCCTGGCCTCGAACGCCTTCCAGGCCTTCTGGGGCACCGGTCTTCCTCCCAACTGGGGACACGGGCAACCGGTCCGCTTCTCGTTCGACTGGAAGTACAACCACTGGACGGACAAGAGCTGGCACGGCATGTGGCACAAAGTCAGCCTTCTCGGGCCTCGCGCCGTTGAAACTCCCGACTTCGCCTATGAAAAAGACACGGGACGTCTCGGCCTGAAATGGGACCACAACGCCAAGGACGCTCCCGTCGACATCAGCGGAATGCTTGCAGTCAACGACTCTCGTGAAATCCCCATCAAGAAGCCTCTTGAAACCCTGTCCTTGATCAACGGCAAGTACATGGTCGCTTCGAAGTGGGACTTCTGGGCCTTGAACGAAAAGACGCTCCAGCCCGAGGTCACCGCTGAAATCGATCCCTGGTACGCAGCCAACATCCTCGACATCGTCGGCATCACGCCCTACAAGGACGGCTTCATCCTCATGGGGATGAACAAGACCCTCCTCCAGGCCAGGCTCAATCCCAAGGCCGACGACATCAAGGAATGGGCCAACTTCCCGAAGGGACGCGACCAGGTTGAACACATGGGCACCACGGGACGCTTCCGCATCGCCACCGAGCGAGCCAAGTTCAACTACGTCCTGAGCACCGCCACCGATGGCAAGTACCTCTACATGGCCACGGTTCCGGACAACCTCACCAAGAACTTCGTGATCAGCATGGCCCTCGAAAAGGACATGGCCTTGTCCGCCGAATGGACGCCTGAAGGCAAGATCATCAAGAAGGGACGCAGTCTCAACGACCTCTACGTCACCGGCATGACCTTCGAGAACGACTCGCTCTGGGCCGTGAGCAAGAACTTCAACGTGCTCGTCAGAATCGACCCGAAGACTCAGGAAATCGTCCAGGCCTGGGGCCTCCCCGCCGACCTCAAGGACGTGCGCGGCCTCGTGATCAAGGACGGCAAGGTGCAGGTCCTCAACGAGAACCACCTCGTCACCCTCGCCTTCCCACAGTAATCCTCCCTGATGCGGCGCCCCTTCTAGGGCGCCCCACCTGAAAACAAGCAAGCCCTTCTTCGGAAAGAACTCCGGAGAAGGGCTTTTGCATGTTCCCCCAATTCCCGAAGTATCTAGGAATCGTGCCTAAAGATTGAGCACAAACCAACG
>CAJMRV010000187.1 GCA_905215795.1 uncultured bacterium
ACCGTGAATGGAACTGGGCGCTCCGATCGCTGCCGCGCTCGGAATGGGACCAGGTCGCGGAGCTCGCCGGTGAAGACGGCCTCGTGCACCGCATGATCAACACCTCGGTCTCCGCACGCGGTCACGGCACCCTCTGGAACCAGCGCTTCCCGACCCCGTACCGGAGCGCCGTGAAGACGGCCGCCGCCGATTCCAACCTCCCCGAGGCGTGGATCTACGGCATCATGCGTCAGGAATCCCGCTTCATGGAGACGGTCGGTTCGGGCGCGGGCGCCCGCGGCCTCATGCAGATCATGCCGAGGACCGGACGCTGGCTCGCCAGAAAGAGCGGCATGAAGGGCTTCACCACCGAGGACCTCGGCGACCCGGCCGTCAACATCCCCCTGGGCTCGATGTACCTGGGACTCCTCGACGAGGCGTTCGAGGGGGAGAAGGTCCTCGCCACGGCCGGCTACAACGCCGGTCCCTCGCGCGCACGCAAATGGCAGAACCGCCTCTCCAAGCCCATGGAGGGCGCCGTCTTCGTGGAGTCGATCCCCTTTTATGAGACGCGCGACTACGTCAAGAACGTCTTCCTGAACACCGCGGTCTACGCCCAGCGCCTGGGCGACAAGACGCTCACCTTCCGCTCGCTCCTCGGGACGATCATCCCGGGGGCCGACAAGAACATCCAGCTCCCATGACAACGAAGAAAGAAGAAGAAGGAAAGATCAAGGCCTACATCGTCGGCGGCTACGTCCGCGACAGGGAGCTCGCACGCCGCGGGCTCGCGCTTCCCCCGGGCGACCGCGACTGGGTCGTCGTCGGGGCGACCCCCGAGGCGATGGCCGCGCGGGGCTTCATCCCCGTGGGGAGCGACTTCCCCGTCTTCCTGCATCCCCGGACCCATGAGGAGCACGCCCTGGCGAGGACCGAGCGCAAGACCGCGCCCGGCTACCACGGGTTCGTCTTCCACGCCTCGCCCGAGGTGACCCTCGAGGAGGACCTGCGCCGGCGCGACCTCACGATCAACGCGGTCGCGCTCGACCCGGAGACAGGTGAGACGACCGACCCCTACGGCGGCTTCAGGGACCTCGAGGCGAAGGTGCTCCGCCACGTGAGCCCGGCCTTCGCCGAGGACCCGGTGAGGATCCTGCGCGTGGCGCGCTTCGCCGCGAAGATGCCCGACTTCAGCGTCGCCCCGGAGACGATGGCGCTCATGCGCGGCATGGTCGCCTCGGGCGAGGCGGACCATCTGGTCGCCGAACGCGTCTGGAAGGAATGGAGCCGCTCGCTCGAATACGAACGCCCCGCAAGGACGGTGGCCGTGCTCGCCGAGACGGGCCTCTGGGAGAAGCTCTTCGCATCGGTCGACCCGGCCCGGGTGGAGGACGTCCTGGAGAAGGCCCGCGGACTGGGCCTCGGCGTGGAGGCGCTCTGCGGCGCCGTGGCGGCCGCTCTCCCCGACCCGAAGCCCTGGCAGAGCGCCCTCGAGGCGCTCCGCGCCCCGAAGAGCGTCACGGAGTTCACCCTCATGGTGGCCCGCTCGGGCGGACTGCTCGAGCCCCCGGCCTCGGCCGGCGAGGCCCTCGAGGGAATCCGGCGCATGGACGCCCTGAGGCGCCCCGAGCGCTTCGAGGCGTTCCTCGAACTCACGGAGAAGCTCGCGAAAAGGGACTGCACGCCCTGGCGGCGGGCCCTGGAGACGATGAAGGCCGTCGACCTCAGGAAGGTCGCGGCCTCGGTTGAAGACAAGCGCGGGATTCCGGAGGCGATCCGGAAGGCCTACCTCGAAAGACTGGAAACGCTCTTTTCGAAGTGACGATTTCCCCGTGCGTCCCCTGTCAGATGAATTTCGCGACTATCATAATGACCGCCGCGAGGATCAGCGTGCTCATCAGCGGGATCTCGACCTCGTGCCGGCCGATGCGGAAGTAGATGTCCCCGGGGAGCCTCCCCAGACCGAACTTGCGCAGCACGGGCATGAAGGAGATGACGAGGATGAGGACGAAAAAGAAGATGATGATCCAGCGCATACGAAGGGGCTTTGTGGTCTGTTGATGCGTGTAGTCTAACGGGTATCCGCCCGGCGCGCCTCCATGAAGGCCCTCCCCAGAAACACCAACACCCCCGGTCAAACCAAGATGTTCATTCCGAACCTGTCCACACGCCCCGACATCCGGCACCTCTTCATCCGAGACCTCGTCGTCGACATCGAGATCGGCGCCTACGAGCACGAGCGCGGCCGCGTCCAGCCCGTGCGCTTCGAAACCGACGTCTGGGTGCGCATCGAAGGCGACATCGGCGACGACCTCGGGAACACGCTCAACTACGACCTCCTCGTGGAGGCCGTCAAGGCGGAGGCCGCAGGCCCCCGGGCCGACCTCCAGGAAACGCTCGTGGAGGGCATTGCGGAACGCCTCGCAGGGCTCCCCGGCGTGGAGCTCGTGAGGGTTCAGAGCGCCAAGCTCGCCGCCTACGAGGACGTCGGCGAGGCCGGCGTCGAGATCTGGCGCGCCGCCTGAGCCCGCCTTTCCAAGAAACACAGGACGACACTCAAGATGGACTCCAAGACGATTCCGATCCAGGACGAAAGCGCCGCGAAGGCGCAGGAACCCGCCGGAGACGCCCGCATCCGCGGCGTCGCCGACGCCGGCGAACGCATCATGCGCGAGAACGGCCGGCAGATGGGCCTCAACGAGAGGAACAAGAAGTCGGTCTCCGCGAAGAAGCTCGAGAAGCGCATCATCCGGCTCACCGCCCAGGCGATCACGGACTTCGACATGATCGAGGACGGCGACAAGGTGATGGTCTGCATGAGCGGCGGCAAGGACAGCTACGTGCTGCTCGACGCGCTCATGACGCTCCAGAAGCGCGCCCCAATCCACTTCGACCTGGTGGCCGTCAACATCAACCAGCACATCCCGAACTTCCCCGTCGAGGCGCTCGAGGCGTACTTCAAGGGGCTCGGCGTCCCCTACCACATCGAGGACCAGGACACCTACTCGATCATCCAGCGCC
>CAJMRV010000188.1 GCA_905215795.1 uncultured bacterium
TTTGAGGATCACGCGGCAGGTGCCGAAGGTGGAGTAGTTGAGGTAGGTGCCGTTGTAGATCACCTGGTTGGGGACCCAGGCCATCTGGCCCGCCACGGTGCGGATCCCGGTCATGATCAGGCCCTGGGTGTGGATCTGGCCGACGTAGCCGTTGATGTTGACCCAGTCGTCGGGCTCGAACGGGCGCTGCACCTTCAGGAGGAACCCCGCGAAGGCGTTCGTGGCGATGTCCTTCAAGGCGAAGCCGCCGATGATGCCGAGGATGCCGGCCCCGGCGAGGATGTGGGTGATGAAGTTCGTCAGGTTGAGGATGTCGAGGATGAACATCGCCGCGACGAACCAGAAGAAGCCGATGACGACGGCGTTGATGACGTGTTGGAGGCCCTTGGTGCCCTTGAAGAAGCGCGAGTAGAAGTGCTGGGAGGCCCGCCGCACGCAGCCCGTGAGCATCCAGCAGAGCCAGAGCACCACGATGGCGGCGACGAGGTTCGGGATGAAGCCGAACGCCGCGTGCGCCCACTTGAGGAGCGTCACCTTGAAAAACGAGAGCGTGCCGATGGATTCCATGCCGGTCCTCCTTCATTCGTGTCCGGGCCGGCCAGGACGCCCCCGGGGAGCGGTCCCGGCCGCCTCTGCGACCAGTCTAACATCAGGCGCGGCCGTTGACGAGGGGCGCGACTCCCGTCAACAAATCAAGCGTTTGGCTTTGTTTGCAAGACTCGTTTCTTGCCAGTCCAATTCCGGTCGGACAGATTTTCAGAATCGACCTTCTCTGAAATCATGATTCATTTCTCGGAAGGCGTATGTGATTGTTATGAATCAGACTGAGTCGTACATTTCTTCATCTCTTCATCTCTTAATCTGTCAAAGAAAGAATGATTGTTGTTGTGAAAGTCTTCTTCGAATCTTGATGAAGACGACGATTAACGATAACGGCCCGGAGCCACGTCGGGTTCCGAGCCGTATGGATGAGGTGTTCAACCTCGTTTTCAGCACTTCCCCGGGGTCCGGGCTTCTCCGGGAGTGTCGTTCGGAAAAGCCGAATCCCCGCCGGTGGCTTCGCCGCCGGCGGGGGACCCATTCATGGGGAGGGACGTTCCCTCGGGAGGACGGGGGCGCGTCTCACGCCGGAGCGTTTGAGCGCGCCGCGGGGGCGTCCTCCGCGGGGATCACTTCTTCTCCTCGATCTTGTCGAGGCCGAGGTCGCGGTGCAGGCCGATGTCGACCTTGGTCGTCTCGGGTTGCTTGTCGCCCATCATGAGGATGGCGTTGAGGATGATCGCGCCGAAGGTGGCCGTGCCGATGCCGCCGAGCTTGAAGAAGCCCAGGTCGAGGGTGAAGTCGCCCCCGCCGATGATCAGCGTCACGGCGGCGACCATCAGGTTGCGCGAGTTTCCGAAGTCGACCTGGTTGACGACCCAGACGCGGGCGCCGGCCACGGCGATCAGGCCGAAGACCACGATCGAGGTGCCCCCGAGGATCGGCTGCGGGATGGTCTGGATCAGGGCGCCGAACTTCGGGGAGA
This sequence comes from uncultured bacterium, assembly GCA_905215795.1. Lineage (GTDB taxonomy): Bacteria > Pseudomonadota > Gammaproteobacteria > Burkholderiales > Burkholderiaceae_F > Sutterella. The sequence goes on from CAJMRV010000188.1 coordinate 1,526, forward strand.
AGCCCAGGATGATCGCGAAGACCGCGGCCACGGGGAAGACGAGCGTGGAGTAGACGCGGGTGGCGGCCATCACGCCGATGTTCTCGCCGTAGGTGGTCACGCCGGTGCCGCCCACGGAGCCCGAGACGATCGTGGCGATGCCGTCGCCGAGGAAGGCGCGGCCCATGTACGGGTCGAGGTTCTTGCCGGTCATGGCGGTCACGGCCTTGATGTGGCCGAGGTTCTCACCCACGAGGATGATCACCACCGGGACGATCAGCATGATCGCGTCGAGGTGGAATTCGGGCTGCACGAAGTGCGGCAGGCCGAACCAGGCGGCCTCGCCGATCTTGGCGAAGTCGATCGGGGTGCCCAAGCCCAGGCCGTTGGTGAGGATGGCGTAGACGACGTAGGCGATCGCGAGGCCCACGAGGATGAGCAGCTTCTGGATGAAGCCGCGGGTGTAGACGGCCACGGCGCCCACGGAGAGGACCGTGAAGAGGGCCATCCAGGCGTCGAAGTTGGTGGCGCCCACGCTGCGCACGGCGGTCGGGGCGAGGTTCAGACCGATCACGGCCACGACGGCGCCCGTCACGCACGGCGGCATGAGCTTTTCAATCCAGTGCACGCCCGTGCCCATGACGATCATGCCCACGACGGCGTACACTATGCCGCAGACGATGATGCCGCCCAGGGCGACCGGTATGTTGGCGTTCATTCCCGAGCCGGCGACGTAGCCCGTCGCGGCGATCACCACGCCGATGAAGGCGAAGCTAGAGCCGAGGTAGCTCGGCACCTTGCCACCGACGATGACAAAAAAAATGAGTGTGCCGATGCCACTCATCAAAACTGCAAGATTGGGATCGAAACCCATCAACAACGGTGCGAGCACCGTGGAACCGAACATGGCCACCACGTGCTGGATGCCCAACGCCAACGTCTGGCCGGTCGGAAGACGTTCGTCCGGACCGATGATGCCGCCCTGCTTGAGGGTCCATGTGGGGAAGAAACCCATTTTCAACACTCCTGATTTCGACTGTATTTCTTACTTTCTCACTGAGTGTTCAAGCACGATTCGCGGGCCGTAGAAAAGCCCGTTTTTGCGCTTAAACTTATTTATTCTATCTCTTTTCACCTATCCCGCAACTACCGTGAAGTTGGTATTTCAGGCCTTCTAAGGAAAACACCTTAGGAGGACGATGCCGCCTCGGAAGGGCGCGAAACGACTTCGCCCGGACCTCCGGAGGGGGCCGGGGAAGGACTCGCGGGGACGTCCCGGCGCTGGCGGCCGACATGAAGGACGGGCACCCGGCGGCACCCCTTCGAGAACACCGTATCGGAACAAGACCGCCGCCGCTTCGGGACCACGTCGAATCCGCATCGGCACACCGGGGTCATCTTCAGGGGTGCCTCGGGGAGCACCGGAAGCACACCCGTTTCCGGACCCGCCGGGAGACCGGCGCACCACACCCCCGCCCCGGACGCGCCCCC
>CAJMRV010000189.1 GCA_905215795.1 uncultured bacterium
TAGTGTGAGACATGATGTTTAAGAGAACCTGTACATCAAACCCATACCACTTCAATTGGGGGACGAAAAAAAGCTCTTTCCGCAGGTGGCGGGAAGAGCTTTTTTGATGTCGACTGCGTCGAGGGGCCTTGTGGCCCCCCGGCGTATCAAACCGATCGGATTACTGACCGGAGATGTCGAGTTCCTTCTTGGGCTCGTTGCGCAGACGGATGTGCAGTTCGCGCAGCTGCTTCTCGTCGACTTCGGCCGGGGCCTGCGTGAGCAGGCACTGGGCGCGCTGGGTCTTCGGGAAGGCGATCACGTCGCGGATGGAGTCCGCGCCGCACATCATCGTGACGATGCGGTCGAGACCGAAGGCGATGCCGCCGTGCGGAGGAGCACCGAACTCGAGGGCGCGCAGCAGGAAGCCGAACTTGAGCTCCGCTTCCTCAGGCGTGATCTTGAGGGCGTCGAACACCTTCTTTTGGATGTCTTCGCGGTGGATGCGGATCGAGCCGCCGCCGATCTCCCAGCCGTTGAGCACGCAGTCGTACGCCTTGGCGTAGGCCTTGCCCGGGTCGGAGACGAGAAGGTCCTCGTGACCGTCGAGCGGGCACGTGAACGGGTGGTGGCAGGCGTCCCAGCGGTCCTCTTCCTCGTTGTACTCGAACATCGGGAAGTTGATGACCCAGAGGGGCTGCCAGCCGGCGGTGAACAGGCCGTTCTCCTTGCCGAACTTGGAGTGGCCGATCTTCAGGCGCAGGGCGCCGAGGCTGTCGTAGACGACCTTGGCCTTGTCGGCGCCGAAGAATACCACGTCGCCGTCCTGGGCGCCGGTGCGTTCGAGGATGCCGTTGAGCTCTTCGTCCGAGAGGTTCTTGATGATCGGGCTCTGGAGGCCTTCACGACCCTTGGCGAGATCGTTGACCTTGATGTAGGCCAGGCCCTTGGCGCCGTAGATCTTGACGAATTCCGTGTAGGCGTCGATCTCGGAGCGCGGCATGGAGGCGGCGCCCGGAACGCGCAGGGCGACGACCTTGCCGTTGACGAGGTTCTTGACGCTCGAGAAGACCTTGAACGCGGAGTTCTCGACGAGGTCGGTGACTTCCTTGAGTTCGAGGTGGACGCGCAGGTCGGGCTTGTCGGAACCGTAGCGGCTCATGGCCTCGTCATAGTGCATGACGGGGAACGGATCCTTGAGTTCGACGTTGATGGTCTCCTTGAAGACCGTGCGGACCAGGTTCTCCATGATGTCGCGGATCTCCTGCTCGTTGAGGAAGGAGGTCTCGATATCGACCTGGGTGAATTCGGGCTGGCGGTCGGCGCGGAGGTCCTCGTCGCGGAAGCACTTGACGATCTGGTAGTAACGGTCGAAGCCGCTCATCATCAGGAGCTGCTTGAAGAGCTGCGGGGACTGCGGCAGGGCGTAGAAGCAGCCGTCCTGGACGCGCGAGGGCACCAGGTAGTCGCGGGCGCCTTCAGGCGTGGAGCGCGTGAGCATCGGCGTTTCGATGTCGATGAAGCCGAGCTTGTCGAGGTAGCGGCGGAAGGCCATGGCGGCGCGGTAGCGCGTGCGCATGTTCTTCTGCATCTGCGGACGGCGCAGGTCGAGGACGCGGTACGTCAGACGGGTCGTCTCGGAGATGTTCTCGTCGTCGAGGTGGAACGGAGGCGTCACGGACGGGTTGAGGATCTCGAGCTCGTTGCAGAGCACCTCGACGCCGCCGGAGATCAGGGAATCGTTCTTCGTGCCTTCGGGGCGGGCGCGCACGGTGCCGACGACTTTCAGGCAGAACTCGTTGCGGCACTCGTCAGCCTTTTTGAAAACGTCGGGACGGTCCGGGTCGCAGACGACCTGGACGAGGCCTTCGCGGTCGCGAAGGTCAATGAAGATCACACCGCCGTGGTCACGACGACGATGGACCCAGCCGAAAAGAGTCACGGTCTGACCGATAAACTTTTCATCAACCAAACCAGAATAGACGGTTCGCATAAATGCTCCGAGTGTTGTAGATGGCTCGACGGGGGCGGTTGAGGCCCTGGAAGAGCAAGGTCATGGAAATGTGTCCCCTGCGGGCCCTTCATGGGGCGCGGTCAGGGGGAAATGAAGGGGAATCCCATGCGCCGGATCGGGAAAAACGGAGGCGGCGCAGACCCCTCTGGGGGTCTTTGGCATTCATTTTACAACCAAAAGGATGTTTCAAAGGAGGGGGAATCGTGACGGAACGTGATGCACACGAAGCTCCGGCGCCGACAAACCCACGAGCTTAGTTTAACGCCATTGACCTTCCGTATGAAGGGGCGCGGCTCGGGAATACTCCTTAAGAGCGCTTGCCGGAGGCGCCCGGCGTCATCACGCCGAGGCTCAGGTGGTACTTGAGGGCCTCCTCGACGGGGACGGCGGTCTTCCTCACGCGGCCCCTCGTCATCATGACGACGAAGCCCGAGGTGGGGTTCGGGGCTGTCGGGACGTAGACCGTCACGAGGTCCTCCGTGCCGAGCTCGGACTTGACGCCTTCGCCGGGGTTGCCCACGACGAAGCCGTAGGTCCACTGGCCAGGCTGGGGGAACTCCACGAGGACCACTTCCTTGAAGCTCTGGTCCTGGTTGGAGAGGACCGTCGAGGTGATCTGCTTGATGCCCTGGTAGATGGAGCGCACGAGCGGGATCCGGTCGAGCAGCGCCTCCCAGAGCGCGACGATCCTCTGGCCGAGGAAGTTCGCCACGAGCACGCCCGTCACGAAGATCAGGGCGATGCCGAGCACGATCCCCAGGCCGGGGATGCTGAATCCGAAGAGGTTCTCCGGACGGTACTCCGGCGGAAGGAGGTGCACGACGATGTCGCTCCAGCGCACGATCTTTTCGATGAGCCAGAGCGTGATCGCCAGGGGGATCCAGAGGAGGAGCCCCGCCGGGAAGTATTTCTTGAACATCTTCCGCCCTCCTTTTTAGGGGGGGGGTACTTGTCCTTCCTGACGTGGGAGGCCGCCACGGCGGTCTTGCCGCCGTTGAAG
>CAJMRV010000190.1 GCA_905215795.1 uncultured bacterium
GAGCAGTCAGCGCCCGCGCGAGACGATGCCCGTCATGCGGTCCCTCGTCGAGCCCACGTACTCCTTCAGGGTGCCCGCGTGCACGGTCATGTAGTCCACGCCTTCCTCGGCCTGCTCGATCATGACGTCGCGGAAGGCCTCCCAGGAGAGCTTCATGGGGTCCCCACCGACGCGCTCGAGCACCTCGTACATGGGGACCGTGCCCACCGGCACGGGCGAGGCGCGCAGGATCCCGGAGCGGGTCTCGATGATCCTCTCGCCCGTCGAGAGGTCCATCACGGTGTCGGCGCCGTGGCGCACGGCCTCCTCGAGCTTGACGATCTCGTCGCGCCAGTCCGAGCCCCTCGCGGAGCCGATGTTGGCGTTGACCTTGGTCGTGAAGCGCTTGCCGATCACGATCGGCTCGGCCTCGGGATGGCGGAAGTTCATGGGGATCACCGCGCGGCGGGCGGCCACTTCGGCGCGCACGAGCTCGCCCGTCCAGGGGCGGGTCTTCTCGAGCACGGGAAGGAGCTTGGCGATCAGGCGTTCGTTCCCCGTTTCGAGGAGCTTCGCGCGGAAGGCCCCGAGGTGGCGGTTCTCGCGCACGGCGGCGTAGCTCATCTCGGGCGTGACGACGCCCGACCTGGCGAGTTCGAGCTGCGTGGGCGAGCCCGGTTCGGGACGCGCACGCCTGACGAGCGTCCCGTCGGGATTCCTCGTCCCGGAGCGGTCGAGCATGTAGAAAGGGGGGTTCTTCATCCCGCCGAGGCCTTCGGGGGTGTCCGAAAGGACGATCTCGCGGAAGGCGACGGACTCGCCGTGCTCGGTGGTCTCGAGGACGCGGCGTCCGGGAAGCGGTCCGGGGACGCTCCCGTCGTCGAAGTCGGGGGATGTCGGTTTGATGTTGATGGTGTCTGCCACGGCGGTGGTCTCCTCTTTTCAAAAAGGGAAGCGGTGTATGGGCAGACCGGGTGCACGCGTGCGGTCCTCCCCTTGGGGCGGGGACGACGAAAAGGCGTGCCTAAGAATGGACGGAGGCTGGTTCGGGGCGGCCCTGAAGGCTCCCCGGAGGCGTTTCCCGACGCAGGTCTTAACCCGATCCGGTGCGAGGGTGTTTCTCAACAAAGGCCGCGCGGCCTTCGTACCCCTAACGCTGTCGACGGACCCGGGCGCGCCCGGATCCGCGCCCATTCTAGCAAAACCGTGTTCCGGAGACGACGAGGCCCGGGCTTCACGGGGAAGTCCGGGCCGTCGTCGCTTTCCTTCTCTTCAGACGTGCGTGCTTACGGCAGCATCATGATCGGGCAGTGCCTGTGCATCCGGCGGAAGGCGGGCATCGAGGGACCGATGCGCACCGGGCCGATGCCGTAGCCGAGCTCGGAACGGTCGAGCATGTAGCGCTGCAGAGCGCTCAGCTTGTCGACGAGGGCGCCGCGCGCCTTGACGAGGGCCGCGCTCCTCTCGAAGCGTTCGGCCTGGACGGCGAGGCGCTGCTCGAGTTCGCCCTGGAGCGAATCGGGCACGCCGGCGGGTGCCTGGACGGGCGCCACGAGGGCGGCCTTGGCCTGCATGTATGCGTCGTAGAGGGCCTGCTGTTCGGGCGTCAGGTTGAGCGCCTCGACGAACGGGGGCACGTCCGCCACGGGTTCGACGTCGGCGGCGGGCGAGGCCGCGGGCACGGCGACGGCGGCGGCAGCGGCGGCCGCGTCCTCCGGGTGCACGGGGCTCGGGGCCCTTTCATCGTTCATCGTGCCGGGTCTGGCGACCATCGGCTCCTCCGCCTGGACGGCGGGTGCGTTGTTGCTCGGCGCGGGGGCCGCCTGGACAAGGCCGGCCACCCCGAAGAGGAGCGAGCACATCAAAGTGCTCATGGTGATGTTTTTCCGCATGCTCTCTCCTAAAAGACATTCCGGAAACGGGACCTCCGGAAAAAAGAGGAGCCGCACGGTTTCTCCACCCGGGAAAAACCACACGGTCTCCCTCCCTTTTCCTATTGTTTCAGAAATCGAACCGTTTGAACAGCAGGGAATGCCCCTGCATCAGGGACTTAGCTCCGCATTTTCCCGCAGGACCCTCACGGGGATTATTCCCGTGCCGTTTTGTTAAAATGAGGGAGCCTCGCAGAGGGGGGCCGCCCCCTCGGGCGAGATGCGCCTCCTTTTCCATTCTTCATCTGTAGGTTTCACCAAGCATGTCGAACAACGCTTTAACCGCTCTTTGTCCCATCGACGGCCGCTATGCGCGTCAGACCGAACCGCTCCGCGCCATCTTCTCGGAATGCGCGCTCATGCAGGCCCGCGTCCGCGTCGAGGTCGAATGGCTCATCTCGCTGACCGAGGCCGGGCTCCCCGAGCTCCCGCCGCTCAGTTCCCATGCGAAGGCCTTCCTGCGCGGCCTCGCCGAAGACTTCTCGGTCGAGGACTGCGAAGCGATCAAGGAGATCGAGAAGACGACCAACCACGACGTGAAGGCCGTCGAGTACTGGATCAAGGCCCAGGTCGCCCACGACGAAGAACTCAAAAGCGCCTCGGAGTTCGTGCACTTCGCCTGCACCTCCGAAGACATCAACAACACCAGCCACGCCCTCATGCTCATGGAGGGCCGCCGCGTGTACCTCCGCTCGCTCGGCGAAGTCCACGACAAGCTCGTCGAATACGCCCACCGATGGGCCGACGTCCCGATGCTCGCCCGCACGCACGGCCAGCACGCCACGCCGACCACGATCGGCAAGGAGTTCGCCAACGTGGCCGTGCGCCTCGAGCGCGTCATGAAGGCCATCGCCGACGTCAAGGTCCTCGCCAAGATGAACGGCGCCGTGGGCAACTTCAACGCCCACCTGATCGCCTATCCCGAAATCGACTGGGAGGCCGTCGCCCGCAAGGTCGTCGAGGAACGCCTCGGCGCCACCTTCAACACGCACACCATCCAGATCGAACCCCACGACTACATGGCCGAGCTCTTCCACGAGATGGAGCGCGCCCACAC
>CAJMRV010000191.1 GCA_905215795.1 uncultured bacterium
GGGGATCTCTTCATCGACGATTCAGTTCAAATCGTTGATCAGGGCACCTTGAAGCCGAGACCGTCGGCGTGGCAGGCCACGCAGTAGTTCTCGCTCTTCTTGTGCTCATGGTGGCAGACGCCGCAGTCGACCGTTTCCGGAGCGTAGTGGATCGACCTGTGGGGATTCGCTTCGCCGTTTTCGAGGATGGCGGGCTTGTCGTGGATGTTGCTGTGGCAGCTCCTGCATTGGTCAGCCTGGACGGGCTGGCCCATGCCGGTTTTGTGGCAGGACGCACATTCAAACGGATGCTTGTGCATCATCGAGTCGGCGGCCTGCGCGGCACCCGCGGTGAAGCCGAAGGCGAGGAGCCCGGCGAGGACGAGCGTTTTCGTGAGTTGGTTCATTTTGTCGAGCTCCTTGTTCACTTCTGTTCTTTCATGAGGGAACGGCTGGCGATGCGGCCGAAGACGATGCCGTCGAGGACGGAGTTGCCGCCGAGACGCGTGACGCCGTGGACGCCACCGGTGACTTCGCCGGCGGCATAGAGCCCCGGAATCGGTTCGAAGTCGCGGCCGATGACCTGGGCGTTCTCATTGATTCGGATGCCGCCCATCGTGTAGTGGAGCTTGCTGGTGAGGCGGTGGCCGTACCAGGGACCCTTGCCCATGAGCACGCCTTCATTAGGCGTGAGGGGACGGTGGAAGTCCGGGTCGAACTCACGGCCCTCCTTGATCCAGCCGTTGTAGCGGGTGATTTCAGCCTTGAGGGGCTCCAGGGGGATGCCGTAGTAGTTGGCGAGTTCCTCGAGCGTGTCGAACTTCTTGGTCGTGCCCGACTTGAGCGACTTGTTCAGGTAGCGGGCGATGGACACCTTGGGCACGAACTGGCTGTCGGCGATCAGCACGGCGAAGCGCTGGGAGCCGTCTTCGTTCTTGAGGCGGAAGATGTCGTTGGTGAGCACGGTGCGGTTGCCGAGCTCGTTGAAGCAGCGCTTGCCGGTCTTCGGGTCGAAGGCGGCGCCGTACTGCTTGATGTAGTCACAGACGTCGGCGCCCATGCCGATGCCCTTGTCGTCGGGCGAGCACCAGGGACCCCACTGGATGTAGTCGATGTGGATCGGAATGCCGCCGGCACGCATGAGCGTGAAGAGGGAGCCGGCCGTGGCGCCCGGGTGGTTCGTGCCTTCGGTCTCCTTGGTGATCTTCGGATCGATCAGGGAGCAAAGGCGCCAGTCGTTGACGAAGCCGCCCGATGCGAAGACGACGCCCTTTTTGGCGCGGTAGAACTTGCGGACGCCCGTCTTGTTGGTGAGGTCGTTGTCGCGCGAGTTGATGTCGAAGTGGTAGTCCTCGCGGACGGCCAGGCCGACCACGCGGCCGGTCTCGTCCTTGATGACCTCGTCGACGATCGTGTTCTTGCGCATGACGCCGCCCTGCTTGAGGAAGCGCTCATGAAGCGGGATCAGGACCGAGACGCCGGCGGAAACCTCCGGAGCGAGGGAGCGCACTTTCGAGTGGCCGCCTTGGATGAAGGGCGTCGGGGCGAACTTCGCACCACGGTCGAGCAGGTACTTGTAGGCGTCGAGGGCCTGGAAGCAGAGGGCGTGGGCGAGCTTGGGGTCGTTGAAGTATTCGCCGGCCTTGAGCGTGTCCTCGAGGAAAACCTCGGCGGAGTCGTCGGTGATGCCGTGTGCGAGCTGTTCAGGCGAGCGGGGGACGTTGATCCAGAAACCCGTGATCGCGGAGTTGCCTCCGAAGACGGGCATCTTGTCGAGCATGGCGACCCGCTTGGCGCCCTCGTCGAGGGCCTGGAGCCCGGCGCAGGTGGCGGCGATGCCGGAACCGACGATGAGGACGTCGAATTCATCGTCCCACTTCGCGGGGACGCGGCTCAGGGTTTCGTCGGCGGGTTCGGCATGGGCCATTCCCATGGCGCCCAGGGATCCAAGAGCGGCGAGGCCGCCCTTGAGGAAGGTGCGTTTTTGCATTGTATCTCCTGATTTTTTGTATTCTCGTCTCTTCGGACGGTCCTTATTGGGACGGTATATACTGTTCCATTTGTAGGATTCCGTCTGTGCGGACTTTCCCTATACCCCAAAATGGGCGTGCTTTAGGGATAATGTGGGTATCTAGAATTGAAACGCCCCGGCGCGGTGAAGGCCGCGGGGGTGCCATTAGAGGAACAAACCAGATGAGTGGTGAAAACAACACCGCCGCCCCCGAAAAAGAAGGGGACGGCAAGAGGAAGACCCGGCGCAACGGCCGTGAGACCCGCGTGAAGATCATGCAGGCCGCCTGCGAGCTCACCCGCGACGAGGGCACGGACGCGTTCACGATCGACCGCGTGATCAGCCGCGCCGGCGTGAGCAAGGGCGCCTTCATGTATCACTTCCCGACGCGCCAGTCCTTGATCGACGCCCTGATGAGCAGCTACGTCGACCACCTCCACGAGGTGCAGAGCGGCTACGAGAAGACCGAGCAGAACCGCCGGAGCCGCAAGGCCGTCTCCCCGGTCCTCGAGGCCTATGCACGCTGGTACGAGGACTTTCAGAGCGGCAAGTGCGACAGCGGCCACTCGATGCTCCTCGCGCTCGTTTTGGCGAGCGGACGCGATCCCGCGCTCCTCGCGCCGCTCAAGGACTGGTACCGCCGCTACTTCGAGCACGTCAAGGGCGAGCCCTGCGGCGACGCGATGTCGCTCCTGCTCACGCTCGTCTACGACGGCCTCTTCTTCCATCATCTCTTCGGAACCGACGTGTTCACCAAGGAGGAGAGGAAGCAGGTCCTCGAGCTCGCCCACAGGCTCGCGCAGACGCCCGAGGGCGGGAAGACCGACGGGGAGGAGTGACCCCCGCTTCCTGAACGGATGAAAAAAAAGCGCATCTCCGCCGGAGACGATCGGGTCTCCGGGAACCCCAATTCCCGAAGTATCTAGGAATCGTGCCTAAAGATTGAGCACAAACCAA
>CAJMRV010000192.1 GCA_905215795.1 uncultured bacterium
ACCCCCACATCGAGCATGCGGTCCGCTTCGTCCATCACCAGGGTCAGAGGCGGCGCCCTCGATCAAGGAGTGGACCTGCGTGCCCGAACCCACCACGCCGGAGCGCTTCCGCGAGGCCGTCCTCGCGGTGGACCGCGCCGGCCGCGCCCTCAAACGCGTCTGAACCCACGGAGGGGATCCCTCCGCCATGTGAACAGTGAACGATGATCGGGCCCGTCTGAAGAAGGCGGGCCCCTTCCGTTTCGTGGTGTCGCCCCAGGACGGACACGCCGCTTCGCCCGCGGTGCTAAGCTATCGGGTTTCCGTCCCGCGCAGGGACAAACAACACAACCGACGAAGGAGCTCCCGACGATGTCCATGACGCCCGTCACCGACGAACGAATCGAAAACGCAAGGAAGGCCGTCCTTGAAGAAGGCCGCACGCTCGGACGCGACGAGCTCGTCGCCTTGATCGACGCGCCCCTCGAGGAGCTCCTCGCGCTTTCGGGCGAGGTGACGCGCCGCTTCGCTCCGCTCGACTTCAACGAATGCGCGATCATGAACACCAGGAACGGCGGCTGCACGGAGAGCTGCCGCTGGTGCGCCCAGTCGCGCCGCTGGAACACCGGCTCCGAGGCGATGGGCCCGATGGCCACGCCGGAGGCCGCCCTCAAGGCGGCCCGCGCCACCGAGGCCTTCTCGGTTCCGCGCTTCTCGCTCGTGTGTTCCGGACGCAAGCTCGGACGCCGTGAAGTGCGGGAGGCCGCCCGCATCCTCGAAGCGCTCAAAAGCGGCACCGGCGTCGAGGCCTGCGCCTCGATGGGGCTCCTCTCCTACGAGGACTTCGTCGCCCTCAGGAAGGCCGGACTCGTCCGCTACCACTGCAACCTCGAGACGGGACCGCGCTTCTTCCCCGAGGTGTGCGACTCGCACACGTTCGAGGACAAGGTCGAAACGCTCAGGGCCGCCCGCCGCGCGGGCCTCGACCTCTGCTCCGGAGGGCTCTTCGGCATGGGCGAGACGATGACCGACAGAATCGAGATGGTGCTCGTGCTCCGGGAGCTCGGCGTAGCGAGCATCCCCCTCAACTTCCTCATCCCGATCCCCGGGACGCCGCTTGAAAACCGTCCCGTCATGACCGCCGACGAGATGCTGAGGACGATCGCCCTCTTCCGGCTCGCCGTCCCCGCGGCTCAGCTCCGCTTCGCGGGCGGGCGCCTGCACTTCACGGACGAGGACGTGCTCCGCGCGATGAAGGCCGGCGTGAACGCCGCCATCGTGGGGGACCTCCTCACGACCCGCGGCTCGCGGGTGGGCGGCGAAAGGGAGCTCGCGAGGAAGGCGGGCTACAGGACGGTCGAAACCAAAACGACCGGAACCTCCGGAACGCCCGTGCGGAGGACCGTGCGCGTGGTGCCCGTCGGGGCCGCCGCGGGGACCGGCGACTGACCTGCGGGTGAAGCCCGCCCGGCCGCCCGAAGCGGGACGCTCTCACGTGAACACGGGAGGCGCCCCGCGGATCCGCTCGAAGCCTGACAAATCGGGGAATAAGGGCTAACATTGAACATGCATCCGGTGAGGGGACCGACAGGACCTCGCCGGTATTTTTCTACACCCAGTTTTTTCAACGGCATGGCGGACGGACAGTGAAAAAGGCCTTCCTTCAACTCCACCTCTCGATCGTGTGCTCCTCGTTCACGGGCATCTTCGGGAAACTGATCACGCTTTCAGCGGGACTCCTCGTGTTCTGGCGAATCATGATCGCCTGCTCGTGCCTGTGGCTCTGGCTCTACCTGCGAAAGCAGATCGAGAAGACCACCAAGCGCGACAAGATCGGCATGCTCCTCGTGGGCGTGCTCCTCGCGATCCACTGGACGTTCTTCTACGCGTCGATCAAGACGGGCAACGTGAGCGTGACGATCGTCTCCTTCTCGACGATCGGCTTCTTCACGGCCTTGGTGGAGCCGCTCATGACGAAGCGGAGGATCGACCCGCGGGAGATCTTCTTCTCGTGCATCAGCCTCGCGGGCGTGATGTGCATCTTCGGGTTCAACACGTCGATGCGCCTCTGCATCATCCTCTCGCTCCTGGCCGCGTTCACCGCCGCGATCCTCGCCGTGTACTTCAAGAAGTACCGGGCGCGCTACCAGAGCACCACGGTGCTGAGCTGGCAGCTCCTCGGGGCCCTCGGATTCTGCTTCGCGGCGATGCCGCTCTACTTCCACGTGATGCCGCCCGAACCGTTCTGGCCGAGCTGGCCCAACACGCTGTGGCTCCCGATCTTCGCGATCTTCAGCACGCTCTTCATGTACATCCTCCAGATCTCCTCGCTCGAGAAGATCTCGGCCTTCACGGTGAACCTCACCTACAACCTGGAGCCGGTGTACACGATCATCCTCGCGTTCATCATCTTCGACGAACACAAGAACGTGAGCTGGCCCTTCTACGTGGGCATCACGCTGATCGGCCTGGCGGTCCTCCTGACGACGCTCTCGACGATCCACCAGAGGCGCCGTGCCGACAAGGCCATGGCCCTCAAGGAGAAGCGCAAACTCGAGGAAGGCGCCGCCTCCTGAGCGGACGCACGCTCCCACGAATGAAGAACGCCGGTGCGGTCATCCGCATCGGCGTTTTCGTCTGTTCAGATTTTGTGCCCCGTCACTCGTCGCGCCAGCGGCGCACGAGGCCGCGGATGCGGCCGACGGCGAAGCCGACCTGCCTCAGCGTGGGCTTAAGGCCGCGGATGATCCCCTCGACGTCGATCCTCGGGAGCTCGCTTGCGAGGTAGCCCTTCAGGGCCTCGGCGAGCACCTCCTGGGGCGTGGAGCCCCGGGCGCGTGCGAGGTTCTCGATGATCTTGACCGACTGGGGCGAGAGCTTCGAGTAGACCCCGCGCAGGAGCTCGGGCGGAATCGTCCCCTGGTCGCGGG
>CAJMRV010000193.1 GCA_905215795.1 uncultured bacterium
CTTCTTTTCCCGTGCGCGGTCACGGGCGCCATGAGCGCCGCCGCGCCGTACATCAGTGAGTTAAAAGGAACGTTATGAGCGCCATTATTGACATTATTGGTCGTGAAGTCTTGGACAGCCGCGGCAACCCCACGGTGGAAGCCGAAGTCTGGCTTGAAAGCGGGGTCATGGGCCGCGCCGCCGTGCCCTCCGGTGCCTCCACGGGCATCCGCGAGGCCCTCGAACTGCGTGACGGCGACAAGTCGCGCTACATGGGCAAGGGCGTTCTCAAGGCCGTCGAGCACGTCTCCGGCGAAATCGCCGACGCCCTGATCGGCGCCGAAGCCTCCGACCAGGCCTACATCGACCAGACGATGATCGCCCTGGACGGCACCGAGAACAAGGGCCGCCTGGGCGCCAACGCCATCCTCGCCGTCTCCATGGCCGTGGCCCGCGCCGCCGCCGAAGAGGCCGGCATGCCCCTGTACCGCTACTTCGGCGGTGCCGGCGCCGTGCAGATGCCCGTCCCGATGATGAACGTCATCAACGGCGGTGCGCACGCCAACAACAACCTCGACCTCCAGGAATTCATGATCATCCCGGTGGGCGCCCCCTCCTTCAGCGAGGCCGTCCGCTACGGCGCCGAGGTGTTCCACACGCTCAAGAAGATCATCAACGGCCGCGGCATGTCCACCGCCGTGGGCGACGAGGGCGGCTTCGCCCCGCAGTGCGCCAGCCATGAGGAAGCCATCGAGCTCATCCTCGAGGCGATCGAGAAGGCCGGCTACAAGCCCGGCGAAGACATCGCCATCGGCCTGGACTGCGCCTCGAGCGAGTTCTACGACGGCACCCACTACGTCATGAAGAAGTCCGGCGGCGAGAAGCTCACCGCCGAGGCCTGGATCGAGAAGCTCGTCGAATGGTGCGGCAAGTACCCGATCATCTCGATCGAGGACGGCATGGCCGAGAACGACTGGGAAGGCTGGAAGGCCCTCACGGACCGCCTCGGCAAGAAGGTCCAGCTCGTCGGCGACGACCTCTTCGTCACGAATCCCGCCATCCTCCGCGAAGGCATCCAGAAGGGCGTGGCCAACGCCATCCTGATCAAGGTCAACCAGATCGGCACGATCTCCGAGACGCTCGAGGCGATCCACATGGCCAAGTGCGCCGGCTACACGGTCATCGTGAGCCACCGCTCCGGTGAAACCGAGGACAGCACCATCGCCGACCTCGCCGTGGGCCTCAACGCCGGTCAGATCAAGACCGGCTCGATGAGCCGTTCGGACCGCATGGCCAAGTACAACCAGCTGCTCCGCATCGAGGAACACCTCGACGGCGTGGCCGTGTACCCGGGCCGCTCCGCCTTCTACTGCATCCGCTGATCAGGCGGCCTGTCCGGCGCCCCACGGCGCCGGTGAGGCCGAAGGGGTCCGATGTCCATCAAGATCTACAGCTTCTTCCTCGCGCTCGGCACGATCGGCGTCCTCCTCCAGCTGTGGGGGCCCGACGGCGTGGTGCCCAGGGAACACGAGCTCGCGGCCAGCCTTGAGCGGCAGCTCGCGGCCAACGCCGTCGAGCAGTCGGTCAACGACAAGCTCGCCGCCGAGCTCTATTCGCTCGAGAACAAGCGGGCGGCCATCGAGGAGCGCGCCAGGCGCGAACTCTACATGGTCAGGCCCGACGAGCTCCTCGTGCGTCTGGAGCTCCCCGAGGAGGCGGCAGCCCGCGACCGCAGCGTCGCGGAGATGCCGGATTATTCCGATCCGGACATTCCTCCGGGAAGCCGTCCGACATTCCGACCCAAGAAGGACTACCTCTACTTCGCGCCGAAGAACCTCCGGGCATGGCCCTCGAGATTCAAGCGCAAGTAAGGAGCGCCAAAGAAAAAGCCGCGTTTCGCAACGCGGCTTTTTTCATGTCCGTGGGGACGGCGTCCTGATGTGAAGAAGCCGCCCCGGCGTGATGCCGGCGGCGGCCTTCTTCATGGAATCGTCGGATCGGGGAGGGCCGGTCAGTGGACCGACTTCTTCTCCTCCTTCTCACCGCCTTCCTTTTCCGCCTCGTCGGGGAACTTCGCGAGGATCTGCTCGCGGGTGAAGACGTGGTGTTTGTTGCAGAAGCGGCAGACGGCCACGAACTCGCCCTTTTCGTCGAGCATGTCGAGGGCCTCCTTGCGGCCGAGCTTGGCGATCACGTTCTCGACCGCCTCGCGGGAGCATCCGCAGAAGAACGAGGGCTTGCCTTCGCCGACCACGCGCGGGCTCTCCTCCCAGAAGAGGCGGCGGTTGATCGTTTCGGGATCCAGGCCGAGGAGCTCCTCGTCCTTGAGCGTGCCGGCGAACGTCACGAGACGGCTCCAGGCCTCCTCGTCGTAGTTTTCGGGGAGCTTGTTGCCACCGTAGGTCGGGAGCTTCTGGATCATGAGGCCGCCGGCGCGTTCGCCGTCCGAGGCGAGCATCACCTTCGTCTCGACCTGTTCGCTGGCGAGGAAGTAGTCGGTCATCGACTCGGCGAAGGTCGCGCCCGTGAGCGGAACCACGCCCTGGTAGGGCATGACCTGTTCCTTGGGACGGTCCTTGTCGTCGAGGATGAGCGCGCAGCGGCCCTGGCCGTTGCGGTTGACGAGCGCGGTCATCGACGTGTCGGTGTAGTCGGCCTCTTCGTCGAGGAGCACCGAGAGGCGGTAGCGCAGGTCGTTGTCGACCTGGACCACGACGAGCTTGACGGGGCCGTCGCCTTCGACCTGGATCGTCGTGTCGCCGCGGTAGGCGGTGGCGGCGCGCACGAGCATCGCCGCGCAGGCGATCTCGCCGACGAGGCAGCGCACGGGCGTGGGCCACTTGCGCTCCGCGAGGGCCTCGCGGAAGGACTCGTCGATCGTGACCGTCTCGCCACGGGCGAGGGCGGATTCGAAATACACTTTCAG
>CAJMRV010000194.1 GCA_905215795.1 uncultured bacterium
GTTTCCATTTGCATTGAAAAAGGGGCGGTGATTCAATCACCGCCCCTTAGATTCTAGGAAACTCCCGAGCGTTGTTCTCTAGGGGTTATCACGCTTCCGGTTCTTCGTCCTTCTTCCTCCGGTTGCTTCCCTCGACCATTTCAAAGCGGAAGAAGCGGCATTCGAGCGGCCCGTTGAAGAGCACGATCTTGCGCGAGGGCTTCAGGCGCATCTGCGAGGGGAGCGAGCGGTCCGAGGTGAGCATCCAGGCGGTCCAGCCGGCGAAGTTCGCCTTGAGGTTGTCCGCGAAGACCTTCATCATCGAGGCGATCGGGGCGCTCTTCGGGTTGCTCTGCTCGCCGTAGGGCGGGTTGGCGATCAGCACGCCTTCGGACTCGCCCTCGATGGGGAGCGCCTCGCGGGCGTCGCCCTGGAGGAACGTGAGGCGGCCGTCGGCCATCATGTCGCCCAGGCCGGCGCGGCGGGCGTTCTCGACTGCCTTCTCGACGACGATCGAGGAGATGTCGGAGGCGCGGATCTTCACCTTGACGTGCGGGTTGATCATGGCCATGGCGTCCTGGCGGAACTCCTGGAAGACCTCCTGGTCGAACCCCTCGAGCTTCTCGAAGGCGAAGTCGCGGAAGAGGCCGGGGGCCTGGCCCGTGGCGATCAGGGCGGCCTCGATGGCGATCGTGCCGGAGCCGCAGAACGGATCGACGAGCGGCATTTCAGGCGTCCACCCGGAGAGTGCGAGGAGCGCCGAGGCGAGGTTCTCCTTGAGCGGGGCTTCGCCGTGTTCGAGGCGCCAGCCGCGCTTGAAGAGCGATTCGCCCACCAGGTCGATGTAGAACGTGCACGTGTCGTAGGTGAGGAAGGCGGCGATCCTCACGTCCGGACGGTGGCGGGCCACGTCGGGACGGCGGCCGGCGAGCTCGCGGAAGCGGTCGCAGATGCCGTCCTTGATCCTCAGGGTCGCGAAGTCGAGCGACTCGAGCGGGCAGCGCTTGCCCGTCGTGTTGATGCGGATCGTGTGGTCCACGGAGAAGTAGCTCTCCCAGGGGGTCTTGCAGGCGATTTCATAGACGTCGCGGGAGTCCCAGTAGGACGCGTGGGCGACCTCCATGAGCACGCGCGTGGCGTAGCGCGACCAGAGGCACAGCGCCATCGCGTTCTCCTTGGAGCCCTGGAAGCGCACGCCGCCGCGACCGGGGCGCACGTCGGCGCCGCCGGCGCGTTCGACTTCGGCGGCGAGGAGTTCTTCAAGCCCGAACGGGCAGACAGCGTAGAAATGAAGTTTTGCCATGGTATCCAATAAAGCGTTTGGCCCGGGAGCGGGCGGGGATCAGTGTCGTCCCTCGCCGTGTCCGAGCACGATGTATTTGAGGCTCGTCAGACCGTTCAGGCCGACGGGGCCGCGGGCGTGGAGCTTGTCGGTGGAGATGCCGATCTCGGCGCCGAGGCCGTATTCGAAGCCGTCGGCGAAGCGCGTCGAGGCGTTGTGCATCACCGAGCTCGAATCGACCTCCGCGAGGAAGCGGGAGGCCGCGCGGGTGTCCTCGGTGAGGATCGCGTCGGTGTGGTGGGAGCCGTAGGTGTTGATGAAGTCGATGGCCTCGTCGAGGGATTCGACGACGCGGATCGAAATGATGGGCGCATTGTACTCGGTAACCCAGTCCTCGGGGGTCGCATCGATCGCGCAATATCCGTTTTCCTCGACGATGCGGCGGGAGAGTCCGTCGCAGCGCATCTCCACGCCCTTGTCGTAGAAGGTGCGCGCCATCTCGGGGAGGAAGTCGAAGACGACGTCCTTGTGGATGAGGAGCGTCTCGGTGGCGTTGCACGGCGAGTAGCGCTGCGTCTTGGCGTTCTCGACGACCCGGCGGGCCATCTCGAGGTCGGCGGCGCGGTCCACGTAGGTGTGGCAGATGCCGTCGAGGTGCTTGATCATCGGGACGCGGGCCTCCTTGTCGAGGCGCGCCACGAGCCCCTTGCCGCCGCGCGGGATGAGCACGTCGACCCATTCGCGGGCGCGGGCGAGCTCGCCCACGATCTCACGGTCGGGGGAGTCGATGAACTGGACCGCCTCGGCGGGCAGTCTGGCGGAGACGAGGGCCTGACGGATCGCGCCGGCGAGTTCGCCGTTGGTCCTCAGAGCCTCGGAGCCCCCGCGCAGGATGATCGCGTTGCCCGACTTGATCGCCAGGACGGCCGCGTCGATCGTGACGTTGGGGCGGGATTCGTAGATCATCGCCACCACGCCGAGCGGAACCCTCATGTGGCCCACCTCGATCCCGGAGGGACGGCGGCGGATCTCGGTCACCTCGCCGATCGGGTCGTCGAGGCTCTTGACGCGGTCGATGCCGGCGAGCATCGTCCTCCAGGCCTTGTCGTTCAATGTCAGGCGGTCGATGAAGGCCTCGTCGAGGCCGGCCTTGCGGGCCTCCTCGATGTCCGCGCGGTTGGCGTGGATCACCGCCTCGTGGCGGTTGAGGAGCTCGAGCCTGAGGTTCTCGAGGACGGTGTTCTTCATGCGGCTGCTCGCACGGGCGAGCGCGCGGGAGGCCTTTCGGGCCTGGCTGCCGATGTCGGCGATGAGGGTCTTGGCTTCGGTCATGGTTGTGTTCCTCCGCTGGGGGGAAGGGAATGGGGTGGTTGTTCGTTCATCGGGTCTCAGCCCGCAAGGAAGAGCGCGACGCTCTTGAGTTCGATCCAGGGGTCGGAGTCGCGGGACTTCACCTCGAGGCCCTTGCTCAGCTTGTCGATTTCGGCGCACACGAGCAGCGCGTTCTTGAGTTTGTTGATCGAGAGGCGGCGCGCGGCGCGTTTCATGGGTTCGGTCGCGAAGACGCCCTTGACGAAGCGCTGACCCTGGCTCATGCCCGTGGCGAGCTTGATGAGCTGTCGGATCTCGCTCGTGAGCA
>CAJMRV010000195.1 GCA_905215795.1 uncultured bacterium
CCCCGCGGAGCCGCGTTCGGGAAGGGGTGGAGCATGGAGAGACCGCGGGCCGCGGCCCGCAGGCAGGGACCCCTCAGGGGCGTGTCCGTGGGGGCGATCAGCGGGCCTCGATGCCGACGGATTCAGCGAGGGCCTTCCAGCGGGGACGCTCCTCCTTGATGAAGGCCGCGAACGCTTCGGCGCTCATCGGCATCCCCTCGGCCGCCTTCACGCGGAGGCGCTCCACGACGACCGGGTCCTCGAGGGCCTTGACGAAGGCGCGGTTCAACTCCTCGACCTTCGCGGCGGGCGTGCCCTTCGGGACGACGAAGCCGTCCCAAGCGGAGATCACCATGCCGGGGTAGCCCTGCTCGCTCATCGTCGGAATCGACGGGGCGGCGGCGAGGCGTTCGCGGCCCGTGGTGCCCAGGGCGACGATCTTGCCGGAATCGAGGTGCTTGAGCACGTTCGGGCTCACGTCGATCATGAGCGGGATGTGGCCTCCCAGGACGTTCATCATCGCGGGGGCGCCGCCCTTGTGCGGGATGTGGGTGAGCTTGACGCCAGCCGCCTTTTCAAAGAGGAGGCCCGCCAGGTGGCTCGTCGTGCCGTTGCCGGCGCTCGCGAAGTCCACCTCGCCCGGATGGGCCTTGGCGTAGGCGACGAGGCTCTTCAGGTCGGTGACGCCCTCGATCACGTTGGGGTTCAACGCCACGACGAGCCCGATCCTCGAGAGGCCCGCCACGGGGACGAGGTCCTTTTCCGGGGAGAACGTCATCGGATAGAGGTGTTCGTTCACGCAGAGGATGCCATTGGTGACGTAGCCGATCGTGCGCCCGTCCGGAAGGGAGCGCACGAGCTGGCTCGTGCCCACCGATCCGCCGGCGCCGGGGCGGTTGTCCACGACGACGCCCGTGCCGAGCGCCTCCTCGAACTTGTCGACGACGCTGCGCGCGAGCGTGTCCCCGCCGCCGCCCGGCGGAAAGGGGACGATGATGCGGGTGACGTCGGCGGCCGAGGCCATGGTGGCGGCGCAGCCGAAGGCGGCCAGGGCGGCCGCGGCGGATCCGATGAGGGTCTTGATGTTCATGTCGAGTGCTTCTCCCGGCGCCTCGGATGGGGGCCCCGCAAGGGGCCCGCCGGAGGCGCGCTTTTCATTCCTCTTGGTCTTCTTCTGTTCATTTCCGTCGCCGGAGCGGACCGTCCGTGCCGGTCTCCAGGGACCCGGGGACGCGGGGACCACGGGTCCCTGTCCGGCTCCTGTCTGGTTCCTGACCAGTTCCTGCAGGAACCCTGCCCGTTCTCCATGAGGGGGCGCGCGTCAGCGGTGGGGAGGGAGAGATGGATGGCGGTCGGACGGACGGCCCTCCGTTTCCGGAGGGCCGCCGCCTTCTCTTTCTCAACTTTCCGCTCACGCGAAACCGTCCGCGGGGACCGTCCCCGGCGTTTTTGTGCAGACATACTACCCCGAGTCGGCGGCGGATTGTACGGACAAGACTGTAACACAATGTAAGAACGTTGTGGCATGAGGGACTTCGGGAAACGGCCTCGGAGGGCTCCGCCTCCTGTACAATGGGTTCAATCGAGTGCTCCGCCGCGCCTTCCCGGAGGGGCGCAGCCGCGGACGGGGCGGAAAAGGACAACCACCATCACGAACGAAACGAGGCCCACCCGCCGGTGGGACGACACCGCATCATGAAACCCAACAAGATCACCCTGAGCGCGCATCAGGTCGTCTGCGACATGACGGCGCTCCCCGACGAGAACTTCTTCGTGCTCGCCGTCACGCTCGACGGCGGGCGCACCTGCCGCTTCTACATCACGGGCGAGCGCGCACCCAACCATGAATGTCCGGTGATGCTGAGCGTCACCGACGGCGCCGGCTCCGAGTGGCGCCAGGTGGGCTTCATGAGCTTTTACGGGGAGATGGACCCGCACATGAGCCTCACCCCGTTCACGCGCGTCGTGGCGCCCATGGGCGGCACGCTCGTCGACACCGAATTCAACCCGTTCTTCTCGGACAAGACGAGGACGAAGTTCGTCTCCGCGCTGATTGCGAAGCTCGAGAAGAGGAACGCCCCGGCCTGAGGCCGCGGCGTCTTCAACAAAACTTTCAGGAAGCCCCGCCCTTGTGCGGGGCTTTCCATTTTCAGGGAGCGTCCCCTGCCCTTGTCTTTGTTCCTTTCCCCGCCCCTGTCCCTGTTTCTGCCGCTGCTCCCGTCCTTTCTTTTCCTTCGCTTTCCTTCCCTTCCCTTTCCTCCCTTACTTCTCTTTCTTCTGTTTCTTGTTCTTCTCCGGGGCTCGGCCCCGGGTGACCCCGCCAGGCGTCGGAATGGAGGCCCAAAAGAGGAACGCGCCCTTTGGTGGGGGCGTGTCAGCGATGGATCCGATCATGGATCCGCCATGAGTGAGTCAGGGTTCCGGCATAGGGTTCTTTCCCGGGGATGTTGTTTTGGGTGGGAGGCCCGGGTGACGCCTCACTTTCCGCCTTCGTCGCGGGCGGCCGGCGCCTCGACGAGGGCGGCTGACCCGGCGGCGGTCCCGTTCTTCCCGGCGTCCCCGGAGACGTTGGCGGGTTCGAGCGAGACCCTCACGGGCTTGTCCATGAGGTTCACGCCGCCCTTGACGCCGAAGTCGAGCGTGGTGACGTTGTAGGCGACCGAGATGTCCTCGTGTTCGAAGGCCTTCTTGATCGCCTGGATGCCCGCGTTGGTGGCGGCGAGGAAGTCCGGGCGCCCCGTGTAGCGGATCCAGTAGCGCACCTCGAAGTTGTAGGTCGAGGAGCCGATGTCGGTGAAGTAGAAGTCCGCCTTCTCGGGCTCGATCGTCATCGGGAGTGCACGCACCGTCTCGAGGGCGACCTTCTCGACGTGGGCGAGGTCGTCGCCGTAGGAGACGCCGATTTGGA
>CAJMRV010000196.1 GCA_905215795.1 uncultured bacterium
ACTCGTTTTGCGATGCAGGGTGACGGTCAGTTCCGCATCCGGCGGCAGGGCCATAGGGTCGGCATCCGCAAGAACTACAAGCAGGCCCACATGATGTTCGAGAAGGCCGTGAGCCTCGGCTTCAACGACGCGCTCGTCGCCCTCGGCTACGACCTCATGATGGGGGTCGGCGTCGACGTGGACCGCCGCGCCGGCTTCGAGTGCTTCCGCCGTGCGGTCGAGTTAGGCGTCGAAGGGGCCGCGATCAACATGGGGATCGCCTGCCGCAAGGGCGACGGTACCCCGGTCGACTACGACCTCGCCCGGGAATGCTTCGAGAAGGCCCTCTCCGAAGGTGACACCGACGGGGCCGTGGCGCTCGCGTCCCTCTACATCGAGGGACACGGCGTGAAGAAGAACTTCAGGAAGGCCGCCGCGCTGCTCGAACCCTTGATCGACGAGAGCAACGACGCCCTCGGGGACCTCGGCGTTCTCACCTACCGGGGCGGCACGGACGACCTCGGCCACTACATGGAGCCCGACCGCGAGAAGGGGCTGGCGATGATCGAACACGCCGTGGCCGCCGCCGATCCGCTGGAAGCAGGCGATGCGAAGGTGTTCCTGGCGGGCCTCATTCTGGAGGGGACCTCCTCGCTCGGACTCGAGGACGCCCGGAGGATGCTCACCGAAGCGAAGGAGGCGCGCGTCGACCGGATCGACGAGGCCTCGGCTCTCTTGAGGGAGGTGAACCGCCGCATCCGCCGGGAGAAGGCGAAGATGGCGTCCCACTGACATCGAGGGTCGTTGAAACACGGAAATGAACGGGAAATGAATGAGGGAGCGGATCCGATGCGGATTCCGCTCCCTTTTTGGTTGGGTCCGGTTCTTTGGCCGTGCGTCAGCGTGCGGCCCCTTCGTCGTTTGCGTCCGGGGCGTGCAGCGTCATCTCGCAGGGCTTCCTGCGGCAGTGGAACTTCGCCACGAAGACGTCGCGGCCGTTGTCGGCGCGGAGCACGAGGTCCTCGGGCCGGAAGAGGGCGCGGTCGGTGGTTTCGAGCCATTCCGGATGGTGCTTGAGCATCTTCGGGCAGAGCTTGAGCATGGCCCTCACGCAGTGGCGGCACGTCATCAGGGCGGCGTCCGCGACGGGTGCGATTTCGAAGGCGCGGCCCACGCGGCGCGCGCCGTGCATCTCGTAGAACTTGCGCGCGAGCGCGTTGCCGACGTTGGCGGTGTAGTCGAGCGAGCCGTCCTCGAGGAGCTCGGGGTAGACGGCCGTCTCGTCGACGCTCGCGCGGTGCGTGCGGCGGCGGTTCTTCTCACGCTCCTCCTCGAGCGCGGCGATCGCCTCGCGGCGCAGTTCGTTGGCGAGGCTCGCCGGGACGAACCATTCGAAGTCATCGGGCACGAAGAGGCTCTCGACTTCGAAGCGGGTGTCGCCGAGGCGCGAGAGGTTCTTCCTGATCGTCTCGAGGTTGCGTTCGCGGTTCCTCGCCTCGGAGAGCTCCATCGCGACGGAGCGCTCCACGCAGTTGCGTCCGTCGCTCACCATCAGCGTGAGGCCGTCGGGGGCCTCGTGGATGAAGCTCATCGTCACGGGGATGCGGCGCACGGCCGATTCGCCCTTGAGGGCGCGTTCGAAGTCGCGGTCGAAGTTGCGCCTCAGGAGCGCGCCCGGATGCAGGCCCTCGATCCAGTCGGTGCGGCGCCTCAGGGCGATCCTCGTCTTCTTCGGGGTGGATTCGAGCACTTCGTTGACGCGGAAGCCGGCGTTCCCCTCCGTCTCGCTCATGAAGAGCAGGCCGTCGCCGTTCTGGAGCTCCTCGCCGTCGAGCATGCGCACGACGATCTCGCCCTGGCGCACTTCTAGGACGCGCGCGACGGGCTTGCCGACGGACTTAGGGGTGGAGAGTTCGGCGAGTTCGTAGGGGGCGGCGTAGTCGCGCCCGTTGACGAAGTACTCCGTGGAGCCGCGGTTGAAGCTCTTCTCGGGATCGGGTTCGAACGCGGTCGTCACGACGCCGTCGGAAGCGCGTTGGAATTCGGGACGGCGCGCGAGGACGCGGTCGATCTCGCGGCGGTAGTGCGCCGTGACGTTCTTCACGTACTCGACGTCCTTGAGGCGTCCCTCGATCTTGAAGCTCCTCACGCCCGCGTCGAGGAGCGCCTCGATGTTGGCGGTCTGGTTGTTGTCCTTGAGGCTCAAGACATGGCCGTGCTCGTGGAGCACGCGCCCGTCGGTCGTCTCGACCGTGTAGGGGAGGCGGCAGAGCTGGGCGCATTCGCCGCGGTTGGCGGAGCGCCGGCGCGTGGCCTCGGAGATGTAGCAGCGCCCCGAGTAGCTCACGCAGAGCGCTCCGTGGATGAAGTATTCGATCCGGGCGCGTTCGAGCTTTTCATGGACGGCGCGGATCTCATCGAAGGAGAGCTCGCGGGCGAGCACCACCTGGGAGAATCCGGCCTTCTCGAGGAAGGCGGCCTTCTCGGACGTGCGGATGTCGCACTGCGTCGAGGCGTGCAGTTCGATGTCGGGGAGCGGCCCCATCAGAAGGCCCATGTCCTGCACGATCAGCGCGTCCACGCCCGCCTTGGCGGCGTCGAAGGCGAGCGAGCGGGCGCGCTCGATCTCGTCGTCTTTGAGGAGCGTGTTGAGCGTCAGGAAGATCTTCGCGTCGTAGCGGTGCGCGAATTCGCAGAGCCGGCGGATGTCCTCGAGGGGGTTGCCCGCTTCCGAGCGGGCGCCGAAGGCGGAGGCGCCGATGTAGACGGCGTCGGCGCCGTGCGTGATCGCGGCGATGCCGGTTTCGAGGTCTTTGGCGGGGGCGAGGAGTTCTACGAGCTGGGACATGGAGGATGGAGTCGGATGAAAAGGGGGCGCCGCGCACGGGGCGCGGCGGAACC
>CAJMRV010000197.1 GCA_905215795.1 uncultured bacterium
CACACCGCCGGGCCGCCTGGTTCGCGGGCGATGGCACAGGTTCCCGAGGACAAGCCCGACAAGGTGCATGCCGCCGAACAGCTCTCCGAGGAGATCCGTCTCCTCTACGTGGCGTTCACCCGCGCCGAGGCGAGGGTCACGGTCGACCTCCCGCTCGTTCTCACGAAGAAGACGGGGATTTTCAGCGGTGTGGCTTACAAGGGCTCCATGAAGGAGTTCTTCTCGGCCTCCTCGAAGGGGATGGACGTCGCGTCGTTCCTTCAGGGGCTCGAAGCCGTCTGGGGGACCTTCGACGGACCCTCGGCCGAAACGCTCCTCGGCGCAAAGCTCCCCGGCGACTGGATCGTGAGCGCGCCCGGGACCGACGAGGGCGCCCGCGTGGGCGTCCTTGAGACGGCCGACTCGAGTCCGGCCTGGTCCCAGAAGAGCTTCTCGAGCCTGAGCGCCTCCGCCGACGACGCCCCCTCGGAGCGCCGTTACGCCACGGGCGCGCGCGTCGAGCCCGAACCCGATTCGATCCTCGCCTTCCCGAGGGGAGCGGCGGCCGGCACCTTCCTCCACGAGCTCCTCGAGAACGTGGACTTCCAGGAGATGGGCATGCCGTCCTCCTTTGCGGGCTGGTTCGAAGGCGACGTCGGGGCCTCCCGCGACGGACGCTTCTTCAGGACGATGCGCCGCCTCATGACGAAGCACCACTTCGAGCATCTCCTCGAGGATTGCGACGAGGACGGATGCCCCCATGTGGCCAAGGCCCTGAGGAAGTGCGTGCACGAGGTGTTCAACCGACCTCTGGGCGGTGAAGGAAGGACCTTCCGGCTCAAGGACATCCCTCCCGAACGCCGCGCCGCGGAGATGGAGTTCCTGCTCCGGCTTCGCACCGGGGCGGACGCGGCTGAATTCAGCGACCTCGTCGCCTCGCTCGATCCGCGATACGACGTCGGAACGCTCTCCCGCGAGAGCCTCAAGGGGTACCTGACCGGCTTCATCGACCTCGTCTTCTTCGAGGAGACGACCGGACGCTGGTGGGTGCTCGACTGGAAGAGCAACGCCGTCGCCGACACCGCCGAAGGGTTCGACGAAGAGGCGATGGACGCCGAGATGCGCCGCCACCGCTACCGCCTCCAGTACCTCATTTATCTCGTCGCCCTCAGGCGGCATCTGCGCCACCGGCTGGGCGACGCCTTCGACCCGGCCATGAT
Source organism: uncultured bacterium (assembly GCA_905215795.1). Classification (GTDB taxonomy): domain Bacteria; phylum Pseudomonadota; class Gammaproteobacteria; order Burkholderiales; family Burkholderiaceae_F; genus Sutterella. The sequence goes on from CAJMRV010000197.1 coordinate 1,200, forward strand.
CGGCGGGGCGGTCTACGTCTTCCTGAGGGGCGTGGACGCGGCCTCGCCCGGCACGGGCATCGTCGTCGACGAGGTCGACCCCCACGTGCTCGAGACACTTGATGAATTCCTGGACGGGAGTGACGAATGACCGACATCCGCATTGAAAAGAAGAATGAATCCCGCCCCGGCGTGCGCTCCGTGTTCGCCCCGGTGCTGATCGCCGTCGCGAGGCGCTGTTTCGGACGCGTCGACGAACTCGACGCGGCCGCCTTCCGGCGCGCCATGCGCGTCATGGAGAGCGCGATGCGCGTGGGGAGCGTCTGCGTGACGCTCGACGCCGTCAAGCGCGGCGTGGTCTTCGACGAGGATCCCGAAGAGGAGTTCTTCGACGTGAACGCCGATGCAGGCAGGGCGTTGGCCGAAGTCCCCGGGGGTCTCGGGGAGGCCGGCGAGGACGCGGACGTCCTCGAACGCCTCGAGTCGCTCGATGAAAAGGGTTGGCTCGGCGTCCTGGAGCGCCTGCGCGAGGTGAGGCTCCTCTCGCCGCGCTCGGACGCCGCGGTCACGCCGCTTGTCCATGACGGGGACCCCGACGCCCCCGGTGACGGGACGCGTCTCTACACGGCCGACCACTACGCCAAGGAGGCTTCGCTCGCGGCTTCGCTCGCCAGGCTCTTCAGTGCGGGAGCCGGAACGGGCGCCGCCGCGCTTGAAGACGGGAAGGCCCTCGTCGATGAGATCTGCGGGGAGATCCGCCGCTACGGTCTGCATGAACGCCAGCGCGCCGCCGTCGAGCGCGCGCTCGTTTCCCGCCTCTCGATCGTGAGCGGCGGGCCCGGCACCGGCAAGACCACCACGGTCGTCTTCATGCTCGAGGCGCTCCTGAGGGCGCGTCTCAAGGACGGGCTCGGACGTGAGGGCTTCGTGATCGCGCTCGCGGCCCCGACCGGCAAGGCCACCCAGCGCATGAAGGAGTCGATCGAGAAGAGCATTTCCGAGGAAGGCTACGCGGACGCGCTCCGCGAGACGCGCGCCTTCATCCGGGCCGACGCCGTCCGTCAGGAACAGTACGTCGCCCGCACGATTCACAAGTGGCTCGCCACGCGGACCGTCACGGGCGAGCGTCCCTCGCCCGGGAATCCGCTCGAGGCCGACGTGCTCATCGTCGACGAGGCCTCCATGATCGACGCCCACCTCGCGGCGGAACTCTTCTCCGTGATCGATCCCGAGCGCACCCGCGTGGTGCTTCTCGGGGACAAGAACCAGCTCGCCGCCGTGGGCCCGGGCGCCGTCTTCGGGGAGCTCACCCAGGAGGGCGGTCCGCTCTCGGCGGGCGTGACGACGCTCACGGAGAGCCACCGCTTCCGCGAGGATTCCGTCATCCACACCCTCGCCGAGGCGGCCAAGGCGGGCCGCGCCGACGAGCTCGTCTCCGCCATCACGGCCGCGACGGGCGCCGGCGCCGACAAGCACGGCTACACCGCCTCGCTCGTCACCGAGGAGGTCAACCCGAGGACGGGCATGATGCCGGGGGCCGAGCACTGGCTCGAGGAGAAGTTGGACGCGCTCGTCGGTGCCCTCGCGGCGTACCGGCGCGAGACGAAGGGTCTCCTCGACGGACCCGCCGGCGAAGAAGACAAGGCCGCCACGGAAGTGCTCGAACGCGCCCGCGCCCGGCTCCTCGCCGTC
>CAJMRV010000198.1 GCA_905215795.1 uncultured bacterium
CGTCCACGGTTGGATTAAGGATTACAATGGCTTGTGAGAGAAACCGTGACGCCGAAGACCAACGGCCTTCCACGATCCGACCCATTCGCCCGAACAAAAAAACAAGGACTCCAATGAGCAAAGTATTGAAAGTCACCGCCATCGCCGGCGCCGTCGGCCTGGCCTTGTACGCCGGGATCGGCTACCTGGGGGTTCCCTACGCAGTCAAGAGCAGCGTCGAGCATTTCGGCTCCGACCAGCTCAAGGCCCCCGTCAAGATCGACAACGTCTCGTTCAACCCGTGGACGTGGGAGCTCTCCGTGAAGGGGCTCAACATCGGTGAGAAGGACAAACCGATCGTCCATCTCGGAGCCCTCTACGTGGACGTCTCCTCCAAGTCGGTCACGGAACGCGCGCCCGTCATCGAGGCGATCAGCGTGATCGACCTCGCCGCGGACATCGATCTCGACTCCAAGGAGGTGAAGAACCTCACCGAGGCGAACGCCTCGCAGAAGGCCCCCGCCGAGAAGAAGGCGGAACCGGCCGGTCTCCCCCGCTTCGCCGTCTACAACATCCTCGTGAGGAACGGCTCCGTGAAGGTGCGCTCCGCCAAGGACGGCATCGACGAGGCGATCACCGACGTCAACGTCGAGCTCCCGTTCGTGAGCACGCTCGAGAGCTCCCAGGAGAGCCTCGTCACGCCGCGCCTCGCCTTCAAGGTGAACGGCACCCCCGTGACGGCCACCGGCTCCACCAAGCCCTTCGGCACCTCGCTCGAAGCGACGCTCAACGCCAGGATCGACAAGCTCGACCTGCGTCCGTTCGCGGTCCTCGCCCCGCAGCTCCATGAACTCGGCCTCTCCCTGAAGTCGGGCACGCTCTCGACGAACTCCACGGTCGTCTTCCAGAACGCCACCGGTTCGAACCCGGGCAAGATCCTCGTCTCCGGTCGCACCTCCATCGACGACGTGAGCCTCGTCTCCACCAAGGGCGAGCGCTTCGGCGTCAAGGGCCTCGCCGTCGACCTCGAAGGGCTCGACCCGATCGCCCACAACGCCTCCGTGAAGTCGGTGACGATCGACAACCCGCGCGTCGTCCTCGAGCACACCAAGGACGGCATCGAAGGCCTCGCCGGCATCGACCCGCACAAGAGCGCGGCCGCACCCGCCGCCGGCTCCGCTCCCGCGGCTCCCGCCACTCCCGACGGAGCGGCCTGGACGTGGCGCCTCGGTTCTCTCAACCTCAACGACGGCCACATCGACTGGAGCGACCGCTCCATGGCCCGTCCGGCCCGCGTGACCGTCTCGCGCCTGAGCGCCGAAGTCGCCGGCCTGTCGAGCAACCCCGAGGAGACGGGCCGCTTCAAGGCCTCCCTGAGGACGCTCGGCGGAACGCTCTCGGCCGAGGGCACCGTCAAGCCCGCCTCGAGCGCCGTGCACGTCACCGCGAAGGGCTCGGGCCTCGACGTCAAGTACGTCGCCCCCTACATCGAGCACTACGCCAAGCTCGGCCTCTCAGCCGTCGCCGGCTTCAACATGAACGTGATCGCCGAGAACGGCGCCGTGGCCGCCTCGGGCACCGCCTCGGTCGACCGCTTCGCGATCAGCAAGGGCAAGTCCGCCCCGGTGCGCTTCAACCACTTCGACGTGGACATCACGCGCCTTGACACCGCCAAGGAGCTCGTCGCCGTCAAGAGCGTCAACCTCGACCGCGCCGACATCGACTTCATCGTCACCAAGGACGGCTCGAACCTCGCCTCCCTCGCGGGCGGCGGGAAGAAGGACGCCAAGACCGAAGGGAAGAAGCCCGGGGCCTCCAAGGACGCCGCGCCCGCCTGGCGCTGGTCCGTCGACGACGTGAAGCTCACCAACAGCAAGCTGCGTTTCGAGGACGCCACCAAGAAGGGCTCCCCCTCGGTCGTCGTCACCAACATGAGCGCCCACGCGGCGAACCTCTCGAGCGCCCCGAAGACGGTCTCCTCGGCCGACTTCAGCGCGCGTCTGGGCCGCGGCGGCATCGCCGGCAAGGGCACCTTCAGCCTCGACCCGCTCACCGCGGACATGGCCGTGGACCTCTCCAACGTCGACCTCAAGCCGCTCTCGGGCCTGATGACCGCCTACGCGGGCATCGGCGCGGGCTCGGGCCGCCTCGACGTCAAGGGCGTCTTCGACATGAAGGACGGCGGCGAAACGCCGGCCATCGACTGGAAGGGCGACGTGCGCCTCGCGGACTTCGACCTGCTGAACGGCGCAGGCAAGAGCCTCATGGTCTGGAAGAACGCGGCCCTCGAAGGGATGAACGTGCACACCAAGAAGCCCGTGAGCTTCGAGATCAAGCGCGTCGAAATCGCCCAGCCGGGCACGAAGGCCACCCGCAACATCTCCAAGGCCACCAAGACGATCTCGGCCCTCGCGGGCCTGTTCGGCGAGAAGAAGGCAGCCAAGGAGATCGGACGCGTCAACGAGACGCTCGACAAGAACATCGAGCTCACCGACGTCTCCTACAAAAACGGCAACCTCACGGCCAACGGGATCAGCTCGAACGCCGTCGCCGGGGCCCTCATGAAGAGCCTCGAGGCGGAGCTCGCCAAGGTCCTCAAGTAACCCTCAGCGGACGTCCGCGCCCACGGCCCGGACGTCCTCCTGGAATCCATCCGGAAGACCCCGTCGTCCCGAAGAAGAGGGACGGCGGGGTCTTTCCTTGTCCGTGTCCGGGGCCGTGCGCTTGTCCTGCTCCCGGTCCTGTCCGTTGTCCTTGCACCGCTCCTTGACCACCTCCTCCGAACAGCCCCTCCGGAAGGAGAAG
>CAJMRV010000199.1 GCA_905215795.1 uncultured bacterium
GGTGCGGGGCGCTCAGGAATCCGGGCGCCCTTCCCTTTCAGTTGGAGCACGTCATTCCTCCTCCACGCCGAGCGGATTCGGGCCGTAGATGTTGCGACCCGGCGTGCCCGGGCAGAAGACGAGGTAGAGGAGCAGCACGATGTTGGCGAGCGGGATCGCCTTGGCGATCACCCACAGGCCGGAGTTGCCCGTGTCGTGCAGGCGCTGGATCCAGGTGAGCAGTCCGACGAGCCAGAGCACGACGATGAAGAACACCTCGAAGAAGAGCGAGGCGCCCATCAGGGCGGTCGTGGTCTCGGGGTTCATCGAGTCGGACATGCCGAGGCCCGAGACGTAGAGCGCGGCGTAGCTCAGGAGCGCGCCGAGGATGTAGATGACGAGGTTGACGAGGATGAACGAGGCTCGGTTGCGGCGGCCACGATAGGAGAAGAGGGCCGGCTTGACGTACTGGTTCTGATTGTTGTCCATGAAGGGTCTCCTCAGGGAGGGAAAGGGGATGCGAGCCGGTAAAGAAACAAGGAAAGAGAGGTACCCCGCCCCCATGGGCGTCGGAGCCTCCCCCACCGGCGCAGGGAATGTACTCAAGAGTATACCGAAGGCGAGGGTTGAACGGAGTCTGGACTAAATCAAACTCAACAGGAAGCTGCGGAATCAACATTGGGTCATACGCCTCTTGCTTTTGGGCTGACAAGACATGAGGAACACGCCCCTCTCCACTGCATTGCCCGCATGGTAAGGCCACCCTCAAATCTCCACTTCCTCCAGCGCCTCCTTCATCGCATCCTCGCCCCGGCGATCATAAAGCGCCGTCGTCGTGATGCTCGCATGCCCCATCAGGTTCTTCACCGTCACGATGTCGACGTTCTTCGACAACAACCGCGTCGCAAACGTGCGTCGCAGGTCATGGGCACTCGCCGGCGCATCGTTGGCGCTCTCCATGCGCCCAGCCGTGATCCGCCCGATCGTGCTCGGATCGAGCGGCTTCGAGCAGTCGATCCGGCCGTTCTTGTACATGCGCCCGAAAAGATGCCCGGGCTCCACACCCCTCACGTCGACGATGTAGCGCTCAAGGAGGATCCGCACCGCCTGCGGCAGGAAGACACGGCGCTCCTTGTCGCCCTTGCCCACGACCGTGAACGAAGAGGAGGCCTGGTCGTAGTCGTCCCACCTGAGCGAGGCCACTTCACTGCGGCGGAGTCCGCAGCCGAGCATCAACCCGAGAACGAGCGCGTCCCGTCGCCCGATCGGCGTGTCGTCCTCACAATCCTCGAGCAGCGCCCTGCTCTCTTCATGGGTCAACGCACGCCCGGCGGGAAGACGGTAATAGCGCCGCTGCTTGATTGCGGCGATACGGAGATAACGTTCATGGCTCATCGCCTTGCAGAGCCAGGCCGACTTGGCGACGCCCTTCAGGGAGGCGAGATAACAGTTCAACGTGGAGGGCTTCCGACCTTCGTGCTCGAGCACCGAGAGGAAGGCGAGGATCGACTCGGGCGTCAACATCGCCCATCGGCAGGACTCCAGGTCGTGGAACCCGGCCCATTGAGCGAAGCGGTTCAGCTTGCTCGCCATGGTGGAGCGCGAGACCGCCGTGCCGAGCTGCGCGAGATAAACGAGCGCGGGATTGATCCCACCACCCTCGACGGGACTCACGGGGAGGGATTCCGAAAACACCCCGGCGATGCCGAGGGGACCAACGACTTCCTGACTCATGACGACCTTTCAAAACTGGCGGCGCCCGCGAAGGGAACACCGCGTTGATCAATACTTATATGAATGACGCACGCGTGCATGCGCATACATGCGCACACGCACGCGCGTACGTACGCGACTGAAACATGGAGAAGGAAGAGAGGGAGGCGCTCAAGACAGAACTCCACAACTCCCACGGACTATGAGCGATGGCCGAAGCCTTTCCAGACCTTCCAGGCCCGTCTAGACCCATCCAAGCTCTTCAAAGCCCTTCCGAATTGCGCTCAAGGCACCCCGTACGCCGCCGAACACTTTCCAGGGCCGCCCAGGACATCCGGCACTGCCTACCGCGACCGAGCTCCTGACGACCTTTCACTCAACGTCCCGGGCCACTCAGACACCTCCTTGGAACGGTGAACGCCCCATCAGGGCACTTCCGGACGCCTGACAAGCCTTCCCGCAACTTTTCGAGCCCCTTCGACGATCTTCAGCGGCCTTCAACGACCTCCAACAACTTTCAGAGGCCTCCGGGAACTTTTGCACGCCACGGAACGACGTCGTGAGGGGGTCCGGCAACTTTTCACCGCCCCTCCCCATTTTTTCAGCCCTTTCATTATAACGCACGATAACCGACATTCTAGTGCATTAAATAGAACAATCACGCACACGCGTTGCGATAGTTGCTACCTAACAAAGGACTTCCGACGATCAAGAGCATCGAAAGAGGCTGCGTCCAGGATTTTCGGGCTTGCAACTATCTGATTCCACGAGATTTTTTTGAATTTCGCACACTCCACACGCCCCTGACCGCCTTTCCGTTGCACACCCGACCCGTTTTTTCGCCAAAACGGACTTTTTTTTCGAATTCTACTCCAACTACTTCGCAACTTCGAAATGCATCCATTCCTACATTCAATAATCTGTTTAAGATTATTTCTACTCTTCTAATTCCAACACTTCAACAGCAACGTTAATAACTCACATTGAAGAGACTTCATCATTATCAAACGAATTTGAAAGCGACCAGACTTACTTTACAACCCTACCCGGAACCGATGGTTGTACTACTCGAAACGAGGACCATCTGCATA
>CAJMRV010000200.1 GCA_905215795.1 uncultured bacterium
CCGCCCTTCGGGACTTTCACCCTTTAGATACTGCGCATGCCCAGCGCACCAAAAAAAAAAGCCGGATTCCATCGGAATCCGGCTTTTTTCATGTTTCAGGCGGGCGTCGTCAACGCCGCTCGACGAAGTACATCGCCAATGCGGCCGCCACCAGCATCGACGCCGTCGGTATGAGCGTCATCACCATGGGCGACCATGTCGTGAGCACGCCGAGGAAGGCGAAGACGTTGTTCAGGGCGTAGAAGAGGATGCCGATCATCACGCCGAAGAAGATCCTCAGCGCAACGCCGCCCGAGCGTGCGTTCATGTAGGCGAAGGGCATCGCCAGGGCGAGCATGACGAAGGTCGCGAGCGGATAGAAGGCCTTCTGCCAGAAGTTGATCTCGATCTGCTCGGTCACCTGGTTGTTCTTCCTCAGGTGGTCGATATAGCGACTCAGGTCGGCCATGCTCATTTCATCGGGCCTCGTCGTCAGAACGCCGAAGATGTTGGGTCCAAGCGAGGACTTGAAGTCCATCTCAGGAAGCACCTGACGTTCGACCGGGGCGGCGGAGCCCTTCACGGCGGCCTCCGGATATGTGCGTGTGACGACCTGACGAAGAACCCAACCGCGATCATGATCGTAGGAGGCCGATTCGGCCGTGACCTGACGCTTGAGGACGCCGTCGTCGTTGAAGACGAACATCTCCCAGGGACCGGTTTCGCGTCGATTGTCGGCACGCACGTACTTGACGTTGATGAAACGGGTGAGCTTCACATCGTTCTCGTTGGAGACGTCCCTCAGCCAAACGCCCGAAGAGAATCCACGGGGTGTGATGGCGTCCTGCTTCTTGGCCAGTGTCTTCACCTCGAGTGCATAACGCTGTGCGGGCGGAGAAACAACCTCACCGAAGAAATACGTGGCAAGCACGAGGATCAAGCCCGGAAGGGCAATGAAAGAGGCGAGCCTCCAGGGGGAGAGACCGGCGACACGAAGGACCGTGAATTCTGAGTTCGTGGCCCAGCGGCTCATCGTGTAGATGCCGCCCAGAAGCGCAGCGAGGGGCATCACTTCATAGATGCGGCCGGGCAGCGTGAGCACCGTCATGAGCAAAGCCTCGTTGATCGTTTTCGTGCTCCCGACGTCATCGAGCTGTCCGATCAGGTCGAAGAAGGCGAAGAGCGCCACGAGAGCGAGCAACACGAAGAGGCTCGAGAGGAGGATCTCGACGGTTAAGCGTTTGGCAATGACCTTCATCAATCAGGCCTCCTTCGAAGAAATCTGTTGACGCCAGTACCAGAACGTCATCTTGCGGGGTATCCAACGCATGAAGTAAACCCAACGCACGAAGAGCAGCGTCACGATGAGGGCCACGGTGCCGTGGATGATGAACAAGCCCGAGACGAGGGTGTGCACGCCCGTTTGAATCCAAGTCTCCATCATGGTGATCATGTTGAGATAAAGGATGAAGAACAAGCCGGCGGAAACAAACCCGAGGGAGCGTCCGGAACGGGGTTGGGCACAGGAGAGCGGGATTGCAAGAAGAGCCAGCAGCAACGTTGCAATCGGCCAGGAGAGCCGCCAGAAAAGCTGAGACTGGCTCTTGGGCGAGTAATCAGCGAAAAGCACCGACGTGGGCAGGGCCTTGAGCTTTGTGGAATTGAAGGTGGAGTCCAGCTTGAGGTCGAGGCGGACGCCATAATCCTTGAATTCAATCAGACGCGTGGCCGCCGACTGCTTGTTGGTCTCGTAACGGCGACCATCATGAAGAACGATGTAACGATCGCCCTCCTTGTTGATTTCGAGGCCGCCCGAACGGGCAGTCACGATGGCGCTCCCCTTGGGAGAGAGATCGGCCACGAACACCCCCTCGACATTCCTGTCCTTGTCGACGTTCTCGATGAAGAAAACCCTCTTGCCGTGGTTGAGTTCGATGAAGCGTCCCGGAGAAATCAGGCTGACGTCGTCGCGCTTTTCAAAACTATCACGGGTCTGTTCGGACTGGGAGTAGGCCCAGGGGGCAATCACCGTGGCAAGAACGGCGATGAAGACCACCATTGGAACCGTGAAGCGCAAAACAGGACGTACCCACGAAAAAAGGGAACGGGCGCCGGAAGAGAACCAAACCACCATTTCGTTGTCCTGCCACCAACGCATCAGCGTTATGAGCACGGCGACGAACACGGAAACCGTAAGCAACGGAGCCAGGTTGATGAGCACGTTGTACAACGTGAGCTGGATGATCGTGGCGTTGTCGATCCTGCCGCCGGCTGCGAGGCCGAGAATGCGGACCATGCCCACCGCGAGCACGATGGTGAAGATCACGGTGAAGGCGCCGCCGGCCACATTGGCCAATTCCGAAACTAACGAGCGCTTGAAAATCATATGGAGTACCCCGAACCGGGCAAGCAATGAGAAGACCGGTCGAGACAGGTAGGACTTGATGGTTGAAACTTCGAATTCAAAGACAATTTATCATTTTAATCGAAGTCGACTTGGATGAGCTCGCAAAATCAGGCTTATCCACAAAATGAGAAACGCCTGTGGATAACTCTGAGGAAAAGGAGCGGAGTCATTCGGTATACCGTATGTGCGGCATGGGGTACGGAGATCCGGGCGTTGTCCATCGGGAACGACGCAAACTGTGGATAAAAATCCGCAGGAGAGCTCCAACCTGTGGATAACTCTGAAAACGCATCCTGCAGGCAAAGAAAAACCCCGGCGTCTTTCGACGTCGGGGTTCTCTAAATCAAGCCTGGCGATGTCCTACTTTCACTGGAAATACAACCAACTATCAT